>CALCRE010000197.1 GCA_937894465.1 uncultured Clostridia bacterium | reverse complement strand
ACATGGTTGCAAGGGAATTGTACAATGATTCCTTTATCACAGAATACATAACATCCAAGCCCTCCATATCCCAACGAGAAAATGTGAAAAAGACCGTGGAAGACATTCGTAGAAACATTGAAGTCAGAATTATTCAAGACTATATCGATCATCCTGTAAAACTCGACAGTAATTATCCATACACCGAAAGAGCCCTGGCGGTGGGGAAAGCTGTCCTTCACTGGTGGGAAGACCGGGAATCGGTGATTGATGAAGTGATGGAAATTGTACGTGTCACAACGCTTTATGACGGCTTGACAGGGGAGAGCAGTACCGGTGGATATGCTACCATGGGTAAACATGGAATGGCTTCATTGTTGAATTTGTTTTTGCAAGCCGATCCGGATTTTGTTGCTAAAGCATATCAAAAGGTTCCGGCTCTTTATGATGCATATCGTTTCCATATTGATGTTCATTGTATCGACCGATACTATCCTACCATAGGGGACGATTCCTATTTTTGCCTTCCTAGAGAGCATTATCCGAATAGCGAGGGAGAAGAGAGTCTTGTGATGTGGAAGCTGTACGAGATAACACTAGACAAAGACTTTGTAAAGGTTCTTGTTCGAGATAACAATGGATCTTCTAATCATTTATTTGATCATTTCTCCTTTTTGGGAAATATCGATGAAATGGAAAAGGCGGCACAAGAGATTGCATCAACCGAGGGAACCGAGATTTGCCTTGACAGCCTGAAAAAAGATACATGGGAGATTGCTATTTTAAGGAGCGGACAAGGAAAAAACAAAAGATCGATATGGTTCAACTTCGGAGCAAACAAAACCCATCATAGTCATGGAGATGCCATGACCTTTGGGATGTACTATAAAGGTATCGATGTGATGGCGGATTTAGGGTATCCGAATGTGGGATTCGGAGGTGGTTGGTGGTCCAAGGAAGCGGCATGGACCATGGGTACCATATCCCACAATGTGGTTACAAAGGATCACAAAGGGCAAAGGCGTCAAAAGGGAATCATGAATTTATGGCACCCGGGTGATATGATCCAAGTGGCAAGAGCAAACGCTCCCGGTGTTATAAAGGACTCATCTAAATATGAGCGCACATTGGCTTGGGTTGATATTTCAGAGGAAGATTCTTATTTGATCGATGTTTTCCGAGTCACAGGAAGCGCCGGACATTACGAAAAGTATACTCGTGCAAATGTCGGTTCTCTTGCTGTAAACGGGCTTCAACTGGAAAAATCGACTTTGGAATATCCTGATGATGTCTTTATGAAGGATTTCTATAAAGCTTCTATCATTAATGACCGATGGAATTTGGATTTAGCTATAGAGGATGTGCTTCATGCCTTTTCAACCGATCAAGAGATTCATTGGAAGTACAAGAGTTTAACAACGGATGAAACCATAGTTATTGCAAGCAGTTGGGTACCCCCTTCCATGCAAATGCTTGGAAAAGGTCATCAAGGTTTTTGGATGCCGGCTGTGATCAGTGCAAAGGATATTGCTGATGATGAAACGGTTACATTTGTATCAGTGATGGAACCCTATGTAGAAAGCTCCAAAATCCGTAACAGTGCAAGAATCGTCGCCGAGTGTGACCGAAATGTGGTTGTTCAAACCGATTTTACAGACGGTAAGATTGATGTTGTGGTTTTACTTGATCCCGACGGACCGCAAAAACAGGTGTCTTTTGTAGTGAAGAACAAATCTGTAGTTAGTAACTGCCAATGGGCTCTGCTACGTTTTTCCCCGGATGGAGATGTGCAGGATGTACGAAAGGATGAAGGAGCCTTGTGGATTGACGGATCCTTGATGTAAAAAATTGATCTGTGAAGGAGTATAAAAATGGTGTATATGACAGGTACCGATTTGGTTGTTTCTCCTTTATGTTTAGGGTGTGCTGTCATAGGCAGTTCCTTTGACCAAAGAGAATCTTTTGAGTTATTGGATTTATATAAGGATATGGGCGGTAACTTTTTGGATACCGCCCATAATTATGCCGATTGGGCACATCCTGAAAAGAGCATCAGCGAAAAAACCATCGGACCGTGGATGAAAAGCAGGAAGAATCGGGAGCAGGTTGTTCTCGGTACAAAGGTTGCTCAAATAGATTTGAAATCGATGCATGTGAGAATCAGTCGAGAAGAAATATTTATGGACGTCAAAGAGTGCCTTCAATGCCTTCAGACGGAATATATCGATTTGTTGTGGCTTCATCGGGATGATCCCCGTGTACCCGTGGAGGATATTGTAGGAACATTGACGGATTTGAACCAAAAAGGTTATATCAGAGCTTTTGGTTTTTCCAATTGGGATGCTCCTCGACTAAAGGCAGCTTGGCAAATTGCAGGGAAAACCGGTGGGTTTGCAGCCAACCAACCCATGTGGAGCTGTGCTCGCATTAATAATGAAAAATTAGGGGATCAAACCGTTAAGGTCATGGATGATGAAATGTTCCGCTTCCATGATCAAGTGAAGCTGACGGCAGTTCCTTTCACATCCCAGGCAAGCGGTTACTTTACAAAGCTTGCTACAGGCAATGTCAGAAATGGACTGATGAATATCTATGGTAATATTGAAAACCAAGAACGATTTGAAAGAATCCAAGAATGTTCTCGGGAAACAGGTTTGTCCATTCATGATATCAGTTTGGCTTATCTGAAGTCCCAATCGTTCCCTACGGTTCCCATCATCGGGTTTAAGAACAAGAACCAATTGACTCATAATCTCGAAAAGATGGATTTGACATTGTCCAAAGCCATGGTGGAGTATATTAGAGGGCAAAACAATCTGTTTTAATGGCTATTGACCGAATAAAGGTGATCTTGTATAATGAATAAGAATAAATGTTCGAAGGCGGGTACATTCTTATGAATATGGTTCAAGTGTTGGAATCCATCAAAAACAATAAACGATTCGGTGAAAATATCACAAAGTGGGTGGAAATCCCTGAAAAAGAAGCGGTGTATTGTGACTTTCCTTCTGCTATGGACCAAAAAATAAAGGACGCATTGGTTAAAAGGGGGATCAAAAAGCTGTATTCCCATCAAGGTAATGCCTTTGAACAAGCTGTATCAGGAAAAGATACCGTGGTGGTAACACCGACGGCTTCCGGTAAAACTTTATGCTTTCATCTGCCGGTTTTGGATGCGGTGTTAAAAGACAATGACTCAAGGGCATTATTTATGTTTCCCACCAAAGCATTGGCACAAGACCAAATGTTGGAGCTCCATGATTTGATTACTGAAATCGGAGTGGATGTCAAGACATACACCTATGACGGAGACACGCCTCAATCGGCCAGAAAGGCCATTCGTCAAGCCGGCCATATCGTGGTTACCAATCCGGACATGCTTCATTCCGGTATACTGCCTCATCACACTAAATGGACCAAGCTGTTTGAAAACCTAAAATATATAGTCATTGACGAGATCCACCATTACCGTGGTGTTTTCGGAAGTCATTTGGCCAATGTCATAAGACGCTTGGACAGGATTTGTAAGTTTTACGGATCCAATCCCATTTATATTTGTTGTTCGGCCACCATTGCCAACCCACAGGAATTATCCTCGAAAATTATCGGTCGTGACATTACTGTAGTGGACAACAATGGTGCTCCTTCCGGCAAGAAGCATCTTTTGTTTTACAATCCTCCCTTGGTCAATAAAGAATTAGGCATCAGAAAAAGCAATATCAAGGAAGCCTATTATTTGGCGGAACAATTTATTAAGAATGATATTCAGACCATCATATTTACCCGTAGTAGGGTGCGAGTGGAATTATTGGCAACCTACTTAAAAAGTATTTTTTTCGGCCGGTTGCAGCAAGAACAAAAGATACGAGCTTACCGAGGTGGATATTTGCCTTTGCTAAGAAGAGAAATTGAAAAGGGTTTAAGAAGCGGTGAAATCAGGGGGGTTGTGTCTACTAATGCATTGGAATTGGGAATCGACATCGGTGCCTTGGAAGCTTGCATTATTTGCGGATATCCCGGTTCAGTGGCCAGCACATGGCAACAAGCCGGTCGTGCAGGAAGACGAAACGGTGTTTCTGCGGCTGTTCTTGTGGCTGACAGCAGTCCTTTGAACCAATATGTCATCGGAAATCCCGATTACTTTTTAGAGAGCAAATCCGAAAACGCAATGATCAATCCGGACAATCTGACCATATTATACAGCCACATTATGTGTGCAGCTTTTGAATTACCCTTTGAAGACGGTGAGACCTTCGGACCTAGCACATTTCTTGAAATCTTGAAGTATATGGAAGAGGTAAAATTGTTGCGACATGTCCAAAACAGATGGTATTGGATGAGTGAAGAATTTCCGGCTAATGCCATCAGCTTAAGAACTTCTGCCAATGAAAACTTCATCATCATCGATATCAGCGAACCTAAGCACAATGTAATCGGTGAGACCGATCGATTCAGTGCTCCCACCTTATTGCACGAAGAAGCCATCTATATTCACGAAGGAAATCAATACCAGGTGGAGAAGCTGGATTACAAGGAGAAGAAGGCCTATGTCCGGAGTGTTGATGTGGATTATTACACAGATGCCAACGTTGCAGTGGAGTTAAAGGTTCTCGAAGTGTTCAGGGAAGATGAAAGCCAAAATATCCAAAGGTTTTGGGGTGATGTTATGATCTCATCGTTGGTTACTATGTTTAAAAAGATCAAACTTTTGACTCATGAAAATATTGGTGCAGGACCTGTAAATCTTCCGGAAACTGAAATGCACACCACTGCTTATTGGGTGACTTTCCCCGAAGAATTGGAGAAGGTCATGGGAAAGGAACCGCTGGAAAGCGCACTGTTTGGCTTATCCAATGTACTGGGAAATTGTGCTCCGATCTATTTGATGTGTGATGTTACGGATATTCATGTGGTGTATCATGTAAAATCGGTGTTCACTCAAAAACCCACCATTTTTATTTATGATAATATTCCCGGAGGCGTAGGTTTTAGTGAAAAACTCTTTTCGCTACATCAACAGCTGTTTCAAGCGGCAAAGGATTTGATTCAAAAATGTGGTTGCAGTGACGGATGTCCGTCTTGCATTGGTGCATCCGCTGATTTTTCAGGAAAGAAAAATCCCAAAAAAGCGGTTTTGTCTTTGATCGACATGATTCTAAATGACCGGATGGAGTCGGTGGAATGAAATGGATCTGAAAAAGCTTTTGGACAAATATCATCTGAATCCTCAGAAAGAAGATGCTTTTTTTGAAGAACCGGTTCAAGGCCGGGAGATTAATGTGCTTGTCCCCGGAACAGAAGTTTCCAATGAATACGGCAGCTTTTATATGGTGGAGAATAAATATCCGTTAACATACTTGTACGGCGGTGTCCGTCTTGGAGATTTGTTTGACATTGATGAAGCTTCCTTTGATTGTTTGTGTGGAAATATGGGGCTGGATGTTCAAAAAATGATTTTTTTGGATACTGAAACCACAGGGCTTTCCTCCGGTACCGGAACGGTGGCTTTTTTGACGGGAATCGGATTTATAAAAGATGAATGCTTTATTCTTAGACAATATTTTATGAGGGATTATCATGAAGAAGCTCCTTTGCTTGATGCATTGCGTCCTGTGCTGGAAAACGCCCAAAGTGTGGTTACCTACAACGGCAAATCCTTTGATATACCTTTATTGAGCACTCGTTTCACCGCAAACCGATTCAGGCCTAAAATGTCCTTGGAGCACCTTGATTTATTGCATATATCACGGTTGTTTTGGAAAGGTACCTATGAAAACTGCAGACTGGGTACCATTGAGAAAGAGGTTTTAGGTGAAATTCGAACAGATGATATACCAGGTGAACAAATTCCTTTGGAATACTTCCGCTATTTGGATACAAGGGATGCTTCCGTCATGAAAAAGGTCCTCGAACACAACTTGCGGGACATATTGACTTTGTCGGCATTGCTGGTACATTTTTCAAAAATGGTGCAGAATCGTTCCGATACCGAAAAAACAAACGAGCTTCACGGATTAAGTAAATTGTATGAAAAAAGAGAGGATTACCGAAATGTTTTGGAATGCCTGGAAAGAAGAATCCGACTGAACCCGGATGATTGTGACATTGATGTCCTCAGAAGGATATCTGTCATATACAAAAGAAGCGGCTCATATGACAAGGCGGTTCCGTTATGGCGGTATTATAGCGATATCGAAGGCGGCGCAACCATGGGGGTAAAGGTTTACGCAACTGTGGAGCTTGCAAAGTACCTGGAACATAAAAAAAGAGATTATCAATCAGCGTTAGCGATTGTGAACCAATTGAACGGGTATGCGGCAAGCAACCGCTTTTTCGGAAGAACATACCTGCCGGAGCTGGAGAAAAGAAAATCAAGGTTGCAAAGATTGGTCAAGTAGGCTAATGTATGTTACACTGAAAATACATAGTAAAAATAGATTAACAGGGAGAATATGAAGGAAACCGAGTTATACAAGCCTGTGAAAGAGCTTTTTGAAAAGATGGGGTATACGGTCAACGGGGAAGTGACCGACATGGATGTCACTGCTGTCAGGGGAGACGAGCTGATTGTGGTAGAAATGAAGACAGGATTTAATGTCACTTTATTGCTTCAAGCAGTGAAAAGACAAAAAATAACGGAGCAGGTTTATGTGGCGATTCCAAGGCCGACGTACAAAAAACGGTTTTCCCAAGATTTTAAGGATAAAGAATATCTTATCAGACGTCTTTCTTTGGGACTTATTTTAGTGGCGATGGATTGCCCTGTGCCTTATGCCGTCATTGCAATGGAACCGAAACCTTTCCATGAGAATTTGTCCATAGGGAGGAACAAAAATAAAAAGAAAAAAACCCTTCAAGAGATTGAAAAACGACATGGAGATCATAATGTGGGAGGTAGTAACCGGACACAAATTGTGACCGCTTATCGAGAAAACGCTTTGCGAATTGCAGGTCTTATGGAATCGGTTGGATGCATCACTCGCAAGGAATTGGTGGATGCAGGATGTGGACCAAAAACCTATTACATATTGAAAAATAACTATTATAAATGGTTCCAAAAGAATCCTGATGATAGTTACCAATTGACAAAAAGAGCTCTCGAGGAAATGGAACCATATCGTGACCTCATAAATACACTGATATTTGAGCATATTACGAAGGACAACCGAATTATTTGTTTGAGAAAATCAAAAATAGGAGAGCATCAGATCTTATCGGAGATTACAAGAAAAGCGATTGAAAACTTGGGCTATCCTGATGAATACACTAAGTTGCTCGAGAAAAAATTTAATGTAACAAGGGAATATATACGGGCTTCAACATCATATACAGTAGAAATAAAGGGGCAACCGGCAGGTTTTTGGTCAATAACTGAAAACAAGAAAGATCGCTGGGAAAATGATATTTTGGTGCAAAAGGGATATTGGTTGGATCACTTTTTTGTCCAACCCGAGTATAGGAATATCGGGGTGGGCAGTAGAATGTTTTCTCACTTGAAATCAATTGCGGCACAAAATGGCGTGGATCGGATATTATCATATATAGATCCACAAGTACAAGGATTTTTTGATTATATGGGTGCCACATTGTTGGAGACATTAAAACAGCCCGGTATATCCGGCCAAATGATGAATTTAATCGAGATCAGCAATACGTGAAAGGCAAGGTAAAAATGCAATGAAAGATCAAAAAGACATGACTGTTTTTGTAGAAGGGAAAAAAGTATCCAATGTAAAAAGAGGGCTTACGGTGGAGGATATTGTGCCGTTGTTCGGCGGGAACCACACGTCACCGGTGATCGCAGCCCGGGTTAATAATAAGACAGTGCAATTGAGTGAACCTTTAACCGACCAATGCAATGTGACATTCATTGATATAGACTCGGGAGACGGCGTTCGAATTTATAAACGCAGCCTTCAATTCTTATTGGCTCTTGCGTTGCACAAGATCATGCCTGACTGTAAATTAAAAGTCAGCCACACAGTTAGTAACGGTGTTTATTGCACCTTGGACGGAGTTGAAGTTGATGATAGGCTGGCGAAAAAACTCGAAAACGAAATGAAGAACCTGACTGCAAAGGAATTATCCATAGATAAGGTTGTTGTAAATAAAAAAGAAGCGGTTACGATCTTGGAAAAGCATAACAGAGATGACCGCATATTGGTATTGGACTATTTGGACGAGGATTTAGTGACTTTTTACAAGTGTCAGGACTACTATGATTATTTTTTCAGCAGTATTGTATCCAACACCCGATATCTGAAGGTGTTTTCGCTTCAATACCATGAAGGAGGATTAGTCATTGTTCATCCGGTTCGATACGACAGTTCTCATGTAGCTGAGTACAAACCGTCTGAAAAGTTGTTCCGGGTGTTTTCGGAATTTAAAGCTTGGGGTAAGATTTTAGAATTGGATACAGTGGGCCATTTGAATAGAATGGCTAAAAACGGTGA
>CALCRE010000196.1 GCA_937894465.1 uncultured Clostridia bacterium | reverse complement strand
CAACTGAATCTAAAAAAAGCTCAATAGAAGATTAAGCCCTTCGTTTTGAAGGGCTTATTTTATGGTGATAAGATGCTGTTTGTATTCTTAACAAATCAATTTTACGAAGATTATACAACTTGTAATGAAATTGAGCAAAAATCGAATCGTCCTTACATATTGGTTTTAGTAAAATTACATAATATTGATTTTGCTATACCATTAAGATCAAATATTAAGCACTCATATGTTTTTTGGACAGATAAAGACAATGGTTGCGGCTTGGATTTCTCAAAAGCTGTTGTTATTACTGATAAAAATAAATATATCGATTATACTGTTGAGCCTCAAATCAGACAAGTTGAATTTAATGCATTAAAAGGCAAAGATATAATTATCAAAAGAAGAATGGTATCATACATAAATAAATATAAGAAAGCTTTAAACGAGCAAAATATAGCTAGAAATAGAATGTTATGTAACTATTCAGCACTTCAATATTTCCATGATGAGTTAGGCATTAAATGATGTAAGAACAGGTTAAATTTAAGAGCTTTTACTTCAAATAAAAACTCAACAGGAATCCGTACCAAGGAATCCAAAATAAAAAATCAAGATGGGCTTTTTATTGGAGAGAAAGATGTATTTATTAGGAGATCAAAATTCTCATAGATCGAGTTTTTGATTGACTGGATTGATAAATATTAATATTGCTTCATTTTCTGATTTGGAAATAGTTGTTTCATATTGGTAGATCTTTTGATATAATCACATTTAAAGTATTGTTAGGTTAGGAGAGATCTATATGTTAGAAACATATCAAATAAAGAAAGTAAGCGATCAATTCACACAAGAACATTGGGATGATGTTCCCGAGCTTCAATTAAAATATTTTCCTTGGGATGAAAACGGATATAAACCTAAAACAACAGCAAAAATTGCCTATAACAGTCAAGGCATTCATGTATATTTAAAATCTTATGAAAAGAAAATCAGAGCGGTTTGCGAATCCATCAATGATCCGGTTTGTCAGGACAGTTGCATGGAGTTTTTCTTTAATCCCAATCCTGAATTTGATGATCGATACATGAATTTGGAGATGAACCCCATCGGTACATTTTTATTGGGGTTAGGGAAGGACAGGCATTCGCGAGGACAATTGCAAGGGTTATCCGCGGACATCTTCAATATTAAGACTTCGGTGAAAAAAGAGGAGAAGGATCAATACTCGGATGACTCTTGGAGCTTACAATACACCATACCTTTTTCTTTCTTGGAAAAGTATTATGGTAAATTGGATATAAAATCTTGTATGGCTATGAAAGGGAATGTATATAAATGCGGTGATAACACGGAATACCCTCATTATGCATGCTGGAATCTTGTAAAAAGTGATAAACCGGATTACCATCGCCCGGAGAGCTTCGGTCAGTTCGTACTCGAATAGTACAATGTAAGGAGTGATCATATGGTGGATTATATACACATACTGAATCAGTGGGAAAAGAACAGGCATCTGATCAATAGCCCTTGTGTTTTTCACGAACAGGATCACTTGGAGAACATCCGGGAAAAGGTGTCTCAAGAAGATGAAGCTTTATGTCAAATTCGTTCAGACTTGCAAGAACAATACGAATATTTATTGAACTTTGTACAAGATGATTTAATCAATATGATTCCGGATACCACTCCGGGACCATGTCTTTTTAATCTTCCTCCGGAGCATGACGCCGGGATGCCTCATGGTATGTGGAAATGGAATCCGTTAAATCCGGATTACATCACAGATGAGGTTACCGGAACAGTTTTCCCGAACGATCAATACAAGGAAGAAGGTGTGTTGAATACAACTTGGGGCAAGCCCCAAACATTCACCTTCTATACCGGAAAAGGCATGGAATACAACCGATATTATCTGTATCCAAGTTTCACCGGAATGATCCGGTACAAGAAAACCGAATACATGATTCATGCGGCATATAATCTGGCCCTTTTGTATTATCTGACCGATGATTTACGTTACGCTCTAAAGTCAGCGGACATTCTTTTACGTTTTGCCGACGTATATCCTTATTGGCTTGTTCACGGTATGTATGGAGACATTGCCGATATGGATCCTGTATCAGCCGGGGCAGATCCGAGAAATCTACCCAAGGAAAGAACATGCATGGCTCCTAATGAACCTAAAAAAGAGATCCATGTAGGTTATTGGGGATTGGCAAGAGGGTCCTGCAGCGGAATGGAAGGATCCCAAATCACATTGCCGGCTGCCATTGCATACGACTTGATCGCCGGTATTCAAATGAGAAGCGGAACGCCGATATTGACCCAAGAAGAAAAGCTTCATATAGAGAAGAACCTCTTAATCGAGTCGGCAACTTTGACCTACAATGATCCTGCATTGAACAACAAGAACACCGGAAACAGAATCGGAATCATGGCGGTAGGATTGGTCACAGGAATTGATGATTTTGTACATATGGGAATTGACTGTTTCAAACAGATTGTGGAGAATTGGTACCTAAAAGACGGAAGCACCTCCGAATCCCCTGCATACAGCATGATGGTCATGAACACCATGTGGATCTTGTCTGAAATGTTGGAAGGCTACAAAGGATTTTCACACACTGAAGAACCTGTTCCGGTATATGACTGGTATAAATATCACGCAGTATGGAAAGGGATGTATGACACATTGTTACAAAATCTTTTGTATCCTGCAAGTGCCGATTCATACCCTGATTCCGCTTTGAATCCAACATACTGTAACATTTTAGCCCGAAGATTCAACCGTCCTGAGTATTGGGCGTTGCTTGCCAATACCAAAACGAAGAACAAGGAACGAGCCATACGGGGCATAAAATACATTGCAAATGGTGATGAAGGTCCTAAAAACCCTGCTTTAATCTTCAGGGATCAGTTTTTCCCGGAGTTAAGACAAGGATATTTGAGGATCGGGAAGGACAATTCCATGGGTACCCTCATACTCAATGCAAGCGAATGGGGAATACATCATCATCAAGACAGCTTAAACCTCTATTATTTCTATAATGGCACCGAGTGGCTGTCGGATTTAGGATATTTGTGGGATCAACCTCATAAACATATGACGGTACGAACCGCTGCTCACCAACTGGTGATTGTGGATGAGAAAGAACAGGTTACAAAAGGACGCAACGGTTTTTTACATCATTTTGTGGTCAAAGAACCAATCAAGCTTGTGGACTTATCTTCCGATGTTTATACCGATGTTGATACATACAGAAGAGCTTCTCTGATCGTAGAGCATGAAGATAACCGCCACTATATCCTGGACCTTTTCCATGTTGACGGAGGTACGGTGAAGGATTATCTTCTCCACGGTATCAATTTCAATTATGTATTACAGGGGTGTCAATGCGTAAAGTCCGATCAAGCTATGCCGTATGATCTAAAAGATGCCATTGAATTGAGCCTTTTTGAACAACCGAGGGTTACATGGAACAATGGTAGAACCCATCGATTTGACGTGTTTTTGCCAAAGACAGACAAAAGCAACGAAGCCACCTATATGACAAAAGGTTTCGGGCAAAGAGGTAAAACCGATTTAGGTGCGGAGATTCCCTATTTATTGAGAAGATATGACGGAACGGACGCACACACGTTTGTCACGGTGATGGGAGCAAGTCAAGATAGAGCAACGGTAAAGTGTTTTAATTACGAAACCGATTCAACCGGTAAAAGTATTCTTGTAAGAATCATGCTGGAGGACGGTACGGAAGACGGAATTCTTTATCAATTTGAAAAACCTGATCATCCCTTTGAAACCTCATTGGGTAGCATTTCTTTTGACGGCGTCATGGCGTATATAACCATTACCGACAACAAAGCGAACATTATTTCCATGTACGGCGGAACATCATTGATAATCGGGGGATGTAGTGTGAATACCGGTGTCGGACATGAGACCGGTGACATTGAAGACACGGATGAGTTTGGGTTTTATGTGAATGTACCCCTTGATACCGCAAAGCGTTGGATTGGCAACACGGTATATATCACCGATGGAATCAAACGGACCGGATATCCTGTTGTGGATGTGGCACAAGATAACGGCAGGGTATATATAAGGACGCTGAATGAATCGGGTGACGGATTCATGTTTATGGGCGGATCTTCCTGGAGGATGGAATATTACGTGAATTTCGATGAATCATCCTCGGTCTTTTGACTAAAAACGTAAAATAAGGTGATACTATTTCAATGGAGGTGAGCTGATTGACAACGAAAAGACCAAGAAGATATGAACCTTGGACGAATGAAAGACTAGACAACATTTTAAAGGACAGATCTTTAAAAAGAGCGGGAGAAGTTACTTATTGGAATAAGAAAGTATTAATACACTGCGAAGAATGTGGCAACGATTTTGAAGCATTGCCTCAGAATCTGGAAAGAGGATCCGGATGTCCTCACTGCTACTTGAAGAAAAAAACCGGTGCCAAGAGAAAACCCAAATGGAGTTTGAAAGAAGTTCGTGAATTTGCTAAGGAAAACGGTTATACATTATTAGATGATGAATATATAAATAATAAGTTTCCTTTGAGATTTATCGACGACAATACAGGGGCTGAGGTCGTTATGACTTTTCGAACTCTACAAGCGAGAGTGAAGTCTCAAAAAATAAAAGAGAAAATAGACGACAATCAATAGATAGATAAATGAACATTATGTAAGGGGGTCACACCATGAACGAATCCGGTAAAAGAGTTTGGTATTTTCCCGACGGTGAACTGCCGCCTCCGGGAGATGAACCTATGAAAGGCCATGAGTCGGTCATATTGCTCAATGACAATGATTGTGATGCACATGTATCCATGACGTTGTTTTTCACGGACAAGGATCCGATTGAGGGTATTTTAATAACGGTATCCACAAAAAGGGTAAAGTGTATCAGAATGGATCAACCGGAGGCATTAGGAGGCGTTGGAATCCCTTTGGAAACACAATACGCCATTAAGCTCCAAAGTGACGTACCCATTGTTGCTCAGTACGGAAGATTGGATACCAGACAAGCGAAAATGGCTTTCTACACCACTATGGGAATCAGTTTTTAATTGATTTTTGAAAATGTATTAAATGATGTTTAGATGATATTGCAAAAGCCTTTGGCTTTTGCATGAATATATCGAAGTCTATTCAAAACGAAAGTGAGGCATTTGACATGAGTAGAGTAATGATCCCGGATTGGGAATACAAGGAGAGGATCCAAAAAGCCGCAAAACTCGCTCAAGAAAAAGAGTTGGATGTATTTTTGGTAAATTCCAATGAGGCTGATTATGCCAATGCAAGATATTTCAGCGGATTTTGGCCTTTATTCGAAAGAGCAGGTGTGGCTATCACACCGGAAGGTAACGCCGGGTTGATTGTAGGACCGGAAAGTGTAATTTTCGCATCGGATGTCAGTCGCATTGATAAAATTTACACATCCTTAGCCTACAGAGAATCAGCTGACTCGGCATATCCTGAAACCAAAACGATGAATTACAAGGACATCTTTATGGACCTTGGTGTAAAGGGTAAGAAAATAAGAATCGGAATCGGAAGTTTTTTGGATACCAATGCAGTGATGATGGAAAGCTTGAAGGAAAATTACCCTAAGGCTGAAATCGTCAAAGCCGATGACATTATGTTGGCGTTGAGAGGTGTAAAATCTGAAAATGAACTTGCCTGTATGCGAGAAGGATTCCGTATTACCGAACTTGCCATGGCCGAGGTAATCAAGAACTTAAAGCCCGGGGTTACCGAGTTGCAAATGGTAGGTATCGCTCAAAGGGTGATTTATGAGAATGGTGCCGAATATGAAGGTTTGCCCATGTATGTATTCTCTGAAAAATCCACGCGGCATGCTATCTCCAGACCTTCTTACAAAGTGATCGGTAAGGGAGACTTGGTGCAATTGAATTTATCCGCCAAAGTGGACGGTTATTCACCTTCTGTAGGTATACCGGTTTGCGTGGGAAAACTCACTCCTGAAAAGAAAAAGCTGGTGGAATTTGGATTGGAAGCCCATAACTGGACCACATCACAAATCAAAGCAGGCGTCAAGGCTTCGGACATTGCCAAAGGCTTTTATGATTTGTATGTGTCAAGCGGTAAAAAAGACAATTATGTGTACGGACCTTGTCATGGAACCGGTATGATCGAAGTGGAAGCTCCTTGGATGGAGACCTCTTCAACTTATGAATTGAAGCCGAACATGACATTCCAGGTGGACACATTCGTCTCGGGCAGCACATTCGGATTACGTTGGGAAAAAGGAATTGTGGTCACCGAAGACGGATATGAAAGCTTATGTAACCCCATCGGTGAAATCATTGAATTGGATTTTTAATATGAATAAATCAAAAAGCTCGTCTTTTCATAAATACGGGCTTTTGTTCTTTTTTAAGGACGATATTTGTAAGAGGAGATGAATCAACAAATGAAACTTGAAACCATATTTCCGAAAGAAATAGAAAAGGCAAAGGCCGGGAAAACACCTCTTGTCATACCGGTGGGAACTATCGAGTATCATGGGCCTCATTGTTCATTCGGTTGTGATACATTAATTGCTACCGGGCTTTTGGAGCGATTGGAAAAAGAAAAGGAATTGATCATTGCACCACCCATTTGGTATTCTCCTGCAAGCTATGCCGTGGCAGGGCCGGAAAAAGGAACCGTCCATGTAGAAGCTAATGTTTTCGAAGAATATGTTAAAATGATGTTGAAATCCTTCTTGTACGGAGGATGGAAAAACATCTATTTACTGATCCACCATCAATATGAACAAGAAACACCTCTGCCCATGACATTAGCTTGCATGAAGGCTGCCAAAACTTTAACATTCGAGTACTTGGAGCTCACAAGAGGACAAGGTTGGTGGGGTGACAACAAGAACAAGGAATTTTATGATCAATTGGACGAAGGGGACAATCCCTGGAATTGGATTACTGTGCTGCCTTGTATGAGTAAGCAAGTGCAGGATATGACCGGATACGATCATGCAGGAAAGTATGAGTGCAGTATCCTCAGTGCTCTATACCCGGAAACAGTCATCAAGGAACGCATCAAGGACTCGGATGAATGGTTCATACAAAATGCGGTGGAGTCTTCTCCTGAATACGGTGAAAAAATGGTTGCACTTTGTCTTGAGGACTTGAAAAAGAAGATTAAATAAAGGGGTTTTAGCATGAATACAGTCAAAGAAATGAACTATGAGTTTAGAAAGCGCCTTTTAGAGGTACATAAGCCCGAAAGAAGAGACTTAGACATTTTACCTTCTGAAAATGAAGTGTTGATAGATGAGCGCTGGGAGATCGTGATTCCGGAGGATACTGCAAGAGCTTTAAAGTCCGCAGCAAAAGATCTTCAGGACTACTTAAGGGTTTCCATGGGAGTATCCTTGCGACTGAGGATAGTTGACGATATCACTCCTGAAATTGCATCAAAATCACGTAAAATTATTCTAACCAATAAAAGACTGTCCCCGGAATACGGAAAAGGTTTGGACACCCATAGAAGTTATCGGTTGATATGCACCGATGAGAGTATCCTCATATGCGGGTTCAATTGCAGAGGCGCTGCACAAGGCTCTTATTATTTGGAAGATTTGATGAATCTAAAATGTGCACCTATTGTTGAAAAGAATGATGTATCAAGAAAACCGGTGTTTTCTCCAAGAATGATTCATTCCGGATATGGTCTGGATATGTTCCCGGACTCCCACTTGAATGCAATTGCTCATGCCGGTATGGACGCCATATTAATTTTTACTAAGGATGTAGATACTACCCCTCACGGTTATGTGGACTTTAATGAATTGATTTACAGAGCGGAAGGGTATGGCATTGATGTTTATGCATACAGCTATTTAAAAAGCTTAAAGCATCCGGATGATCCGGACGCGGAAAATCATTATTCCGGTACATACGGCAAGCTGTTTGAAAAATGCCCCGGGTTAAAAGGGATTGTCATGGTGGGAGAATCCGTGGAGTTTCCCAGTAAAGATCCTAACACCTCCGGCAAGTTTTATTATGAAAACTTTGAGAACGGACTTCCTACAGGAAAACCCAGTCCCGGTTGGTGGCCATGTAATGACTATCCCCAATGGCTGGATATGATCAAAAAAGTGATCCGAACTCAAAAAGAAGATGCGGATATAGTGTTTTGGACGTACAATTGGGGTTATGTAGACAAGGAACATCGGATTGAATTGTTAAAAAATATACCGACGGATATATCCTTGCTGGTGACATTTGAAATGTTTGAAAAAATACCTGTTGACGGTATCATGAGCCCCTGTGTGGACTATACATTATCCTTTGAAGGTCCCGGCCAATATTTTACAAGCGAAGCTAAGATCGCCGGGGAAAGAGGCATCCGATTATATACCATGTGCAACACCGGAGGGTTGACCTGGGATATAGGGGTGATACCTTATGAGCCATGTCCATACCAATGGATGAGACGACACACCGGTTTGCATGAAGCCAACAAAAAATGGGGATTACAAGGACTGATGGAGTCCCATCATTTCGGTTGGTGGCCGTCTTTCATATCGGAAGCTGCCAAATGGTCCTATTGGACCGAATCTCCGGATGAGGAGAAAGTTCTTGAACTCATCGCCGAGAGAGACTTCGGGAAGGAAAACGTTTCAACGGTGACAAAAGCTTGGAAATATTGGAGTGAGGGGATACGTTACTACGTGTCCACCAATGAGGATCAATACGGACCTTTTAGAATCGGACCTTCCTATCCTTTGGTGTTCAGAGCGGGAGCCTCCATACCTACGGTGCCATATGCCCACTTTGGCGGCAATAAGATCTGTAGCACGAATTATGCATCCGCCGATAGCGGTCGAAGCTCTCTTTTCCAATTCCGTTTACCAGTGGAAAAGAAGAGATTGGAGAAGATGAGGTCTTTGTTTGATCAAGGGGTTAAGCTCTTGGAAGGAATTTATTCTTCTTTGTCGGAAAACAAAAAGACCGATGCTTTTTATATGATTAATTTGGGTAAATTCATTGTCAATTGTGTCACCACCACGCTCCATGTAAAAGATTGGGCATTGTTAAAGATGAAGTTAATGTCCGAGACCGATGTGACCAAGCTTCGAGAATATGGTGACGCCATGATACAAATCGGCCGTGATGAAATTGAAAATGCCAGAAACACCATACCTTTGGTGGAAGCTGACTCAAGATTAGGTTGGGAGCCAAGTATGGAATATATGACGGATACGGACCATATACAATGGAAGATTAAGCAGGTGACAAGAGTCCTCGAAGTTGAACTGCCCGGATACTTGTCCGCGTTGAAGTATAATGAATAATAAATAAAAGCTAGAAGCTTATAACTTAAAATCTAAAACCAAAAACAAAAAAATGATACCATATGATAAAACCAACGGACTTCTAATCCGTTGGTTTTATCATACAATTCAAATAAAAAAACAATTCAAACAATTCAATCTTTACTCTATATCTACCGTAAGAGACTTTAACAAAAGGCCTGCAGTGTCGGTTTCGGTTGCAAGAGAACGCATCCGAAAATAACATACCCCTTCGGTGCAAACATATTGATGTAATCTGCCGATTTCAACATTGTCCAATAATAAGAGAGCTTCATGATTGTTACAATCCCAGTTGATTGTAATCTTATGCGTAGTGCCGTATTCTAAATCCCCCGGTGTAGGTAACCGGCTGCCTCCGCTACCGTTTAAAAATATTCTGCCTTTTTCATCTATTTTTATAGGGAAACTACCTTCTCGCTCCAATCCCGGAAGGTCAAAGTGATCAGTGAGTGTAAAGTGGACTCCCTTGAAACCTTTATTGATACTCAAATCAAATGTTATTGTTCCTTTTTCTCCATAAGGAAAATTGATGCATGCAGCTGCAGGAACGTCGCTTTTAGGTTTTATGAGTTGTAGAACTTTCTGCTTATTGTCAATCGGGTCTTTCACCACTGATGCTCCTTCGGCAGCTAGAGTGGACCATCTCCTTATTCCGTAGCGGAAGTCTTCGTGAAAATGAGTCTGCAAGACGAAATCCGGATCCACATTGACAAGCATTTGCCCTATTTTAACCAAAACCCTGTTATTTGTCATTTGGGTAACATATGGATAACCGATTTCGGAATTGGATATGACACGTCCGATTTCACGATAACCTTTCCATGTTTTCCCTTCGTCATAGGAAATGGCAGCTGTAGCTACTGCTCTTTCAGCAGCTCCCCAGTGAATGGGTCCCAATCCGTCTGCGCCGCAGTTGTTCCAAACCAGTAGAATGGATTGGTCTTTTAATCTGGTAACCGCCATAGCAGATTGATTGCTTACAAATCTTGTGTGGCCGGCCTTTGACCAGGTGATTCCATCATCATTAGAATAGGTTTCCCAATGAAAACCATCCTGAGAACGGGGGAGTAACCATATTCTGTTGTCTTTAATTTGTATCCCCACCGGTTCAGCTGCACCGCTTTCGTACCAATCAGCCGCACCGGTATTGATGGCAATCTCGGAAGAAGGAGCAGTCCATGTTGTGCCGTTATCGTCCGAATAGGGGCATAAGCTGATCCAAACTCCGATTTTTCTATCGGACAAAGCACTTATGGGTGCAAAAATTCGACCGGTTTTGGATTGAAAAGCATTGTTTGAGGAGCCCGTATACCCGTAGCCAAAATCCACCCTTTGTACCGGATCCCATGTCATACCACAGTCTATTGACCTTACATGATACAACAATGATTTTGATGTGTGTCTTTTTTCAAAGCTGAATGAATAATATTCAAGGCCGAAAAGATGAATAAACCCCTTGTCATCTGTAAGTGCTGCACCGGAGTACCACTGACAACCTTCTCTTGAGGGAAATTGAAACATCTCGGTAGGCTTTGACCATGTCAAACCATTGTCAGAAGAAAAAACCCCTTTTGCAACCCATACTTCCGCAATATGTTCCGTGTTCCACAACATCACCCTACTGTCCGGCAAGGTTAAAGGAACCCCTTGAAAATCAGTTGTTTTAACTCGGATGACGTCACCCGGCCGATCACCAAGATAGGCTTCCCGATTGCCGTCACTTTCCGCATCGGTATCAAACCCTATTAACCCCATTACGTTCACTTCTTTTTCATCAATCATAGATTGCCACCTGCCTTTATATGTAAATATATGATATCTGCCAGGTAATGTAAACCATAAAATAGGACTAAAGTAGGATATAGGATGTCCAAAAGGTCATAGGTAGTAAATTTCAGAAAATTTTTATAAACATAATTTCATTTCATGGACAATACAGTATAGATAGAAAGTGGCAATATTTTTGTAATACATGGAACAATATGGACAAAAATAAAGTCTAATGTAATGTACAAAGGTATAGTTCTGACTTTTGGAGGTTTTAAAATGAAAAAGTTTATTGTGTTGATGTTAGTGGTTGTAATGGTTTGTTCAGCTCCCTTTACTGTCCTAGGAGAAGGGGAGAAAGGCGAATTGATTAATTCGGTTTACGACAAGGAAGAGATTGAAAAGCAAGCAAGAGCGTTATTTGATTTGTCTTCGGTTTTTCAAATGGAAAATTCAGATTTTAGAGAAGACAAAAGAACAGGCAAAACTGATTGGTACCTTTATTTCTATAACCAATCCGACGGTAGTTATTTTTATTGCACTTTCGATGCCAAAACGGCTGAATTGCGTAGTTTTGA
>CALCRE010000195.1 GCA_937894465.1 uncultured Clostridia bacterium | reverse complement strand
TGTTGGATGACGTGTCATTCGTGATTGTAGAAGGGCAAACCGTTGCTTTGGTGGGGCAAAACGGAGCAGGCAAGACTACGCTTTTAAAATTGTTACTTCGACTCTATGATCCTACGGAGGGTACAATCCTATTAGACGGCAATGACATAAGAGAATACGAACCTTTCGAATTGTATAGGCTTTATTCTGTGGTATTCCAGGACTTCGGGAAATTGGCTTTTACCATCAGAGAAAATATTGCTTTAGGGGACATGGAGAGAATTGATGATCTTGACGCTATTAAAAAAGCCGCGGAAAGCAGCAGTGCTGATTTGTTCATTGAAAAAATGGAGAACGGATATGATACCGAGTTGACCAGACAGTTTGATCGAAAAGGTTTGGAATTGTCTGTAGGTCAGTGGCAAAAGATTGCTGTGGCCAGAGCGTTCTTCCGAAACGGGGAGATTCTGATATTTGATGAACCTTCCGCTTCCATGGACGCAGAAGCCGAGTACATATTGTTCAAACAATTAGAAGAAATGGCCGGAGATAAAACGGCAATATTCGTATCCCACAGATTATCCAGCGCTACCATATCGCAGAAGATTTTGTTTTTAGAAAACGGTAGGCTGACGGAAAGCGGAACTCATGAACAACTGATGCAAAACGAAGGTACATATCATCGTTTGTTCAATATGCAAGCACAGCGATATATCAAAGAACAGAATGAACAAGTTGAAAAAAACTTTATGAGAGGTGCCCGTGATCAAAGAAATTGAATTGGAAATCCGACTTCTGATGATAGCCGAAATGATTCCAAAATGTGATGTATTGTGTGATATAGGAACGGATCATGCCTATATTCCTATTTATGCGGCGCAAAAAGATCTCTGCAGAAAAATTATCGCAACGGATATTCATGAAGGTCCGCTTCGAATGGCACGTAGGAACATTGAAAACTACGATGTTTCAAATATGATCGAAACAAGAATAGGAGACGGGTTGAATTGCTTGTATGATCATGAACTTGATATTGTTTTAATTTGTGGTATGGGTGGGTTGACCATCACCGAAATGCTTCAATTACAAAAAGACAAAGTGAACAAATGCCGTCAATTGATTATTCAATGCATGTATGCCGATGAAATGCTCCGGGGATACTGTTACGAAAACGGCTTGGATATCGTGGAGGAAAGGATATGCATGGAAAGGAATAAATTGTACACTGCCATGAGGATCACCCCCGGTGGACAGCAGAAAAATTTGCATCCGGTGTTTCAACATATCAGCCATGCTTTGCTAGAACAAGAAACCTCGCTTGTGTTAAAATATCTGGACAGACGTATTACTCGTTTGACTCGTGTGGTTCATGGCAGGCAAAACGCCAAGGAATGTGACTCGGAAGAAATAAGAGAGTTGAATGAGATTATAGAACGGTTGAAGGAATTCAAAGCAAAAAGTTTGAAAGGATCGTGAAAATATGACGACATGCGGCCAAATAGGTGACTTTATAGAATCTATGTTTCCATTGAAGTATGCAATGGAGTGGGATAATGTCGGGTTGCTGGCAGGTTACAAGGATCAATCGGTGGAAAGGGCAATGTTATGTCTTGATGTCACCGGTGAAATAACCAAAGAAGCCATCGAATCCGGGTGTCAAATGATTATTTCACACCACCCTCTTATATTTAAACCATTATCAAAAGTTTCCGGGGAAAATCACGTCCAAGACACTGTATACAAAGCTATACGACATGGTTTGTGTATATATAGTGCTCACACCAATATGGATTGTGCCCATGGTGGCACCAATGACATGATGGCGGATCTATTAGGCTTGAAAGATGTAAAACCTTTTCAGAAAAGTCCGGATGATGATTCAGACGGTATAGGGCGTTTCGGTGTTCTGGAGGACGAATCCTTCTTATATGAATTCATCGGTTTGCTAAAGACCTTATTCAACACAAGATCCGTTCGATACACAGGTGATGATGTAAAAAAGATAAAAAAAGTCGCTTTGTGCACCGGTTCTTTTGACGGGAATTTTAAAGGTATAGCTTCATGCAATCCGGACATCTTCATCACCGGGGAAATGAAGTACCATGAGGTTTTGGATGCGGTGGCATATGGTATCGATGTGGCTGTGATCGGTCACTATGAAAGTGAAGTCATTTTCAAGGAACTTTTGCAGAAGCGTTTGACAAAAGCATTTCCAAATGTTGAATTTTTATGTTCGCAAAGAGAAAACGGAGTATTGAAATAGAACAAAATAATGGGAAAATCCTTCATTTGCCATTGAAAATCCAGATCATTATGATATAATTATACAATAAACAGCGAGTAAGCCGGACAATCGCGTATACAAACCGAAAGGTTGTACCCGAGGAAAGTCCGGGCACCACAGGGCATGGCGCCGGGTAACTCCCGGTGAAGGCGACTTTAAGGAAAGTGCAACAGAAATAAACCGCCTGCTTAGCAGGTAAGGATGGAAAGGTGAGGTAAGAGCTCACCGGTGATCCGGCGACGGATTGCGCTATGTAAACCCCGTCAGGTGCAACACCGCATAAAGGACATATAAGGGCTGCCCGTCCGTCCTAGAGGTGGCTTTAGTGTTGCAGTAATGCAATGCATAGACAGATGATTGTTCAAGACAGAACCCGGCTTACAGACTTACTCGCTACCTAATATCGAACCTTTTTAAATTGGAGGATATAGAAAAATGGATTTAAAAAACAAGGCAATAGCAGCACTGATCTGCGGAATTCTAGCAGTAATCTCTGTTTTCACCGGTGTGTATGCGTTTATTGGTCTGGTTTTAGGTATTGTTGGTATTATACTCAGTATTAAAGTGAAAAAAGAACTTGAAGCTATGGGCGAAACAGTAGATGCGGATCCTGCTTTAAAGGACATCAAAGGTATGGCTACTGCAGGTTTGATTTGCTCGATTATTGGAACAGCTGTTGCAGGAATCGGATTTATTTGTGTTGCTTGTATAGCCGGAACCATCGGTATCGCCGCTTGTTCATTAGCGCCTATGGCATAAAAGAAATATGTTTCCAATTATAAAATTAGGCCCGGTAAGTATTTACACATATACTCTAACCGGCCTTTTGGGCATTTTTTTTGGAATTCTTGTGGCTGTATTTGGCGATCCGAAGGATAAACCCATTAGATCGGATATTTTTTATTGTTCGCTTTATGCGCTGATCGGCGGATTGGCAGGGGGTAAAATCCTCTATCTTATCACCATATTACCTCAAATATTCGAATATCCCTCCCTATTAAAGGTTGCATTGCAATCAGGAATGGTGTTTTACGGGGGATTGATCGGGGGAATATTTGGAGGACTACTCTATGTAAAACAATACAAGGTGGATTTCTACAAAATGGCGGACAACATCATACTCGGTCTTCCGATCGGGCATATGTTCGGGCGATTAGGATGTTATGGAGCAGGTTGCTGTTATGGAAAACCCTATGACGGGATCTTTTCCGTGATATATCCGAAAGAGAGTTTATCTGCGCCACCGGGCATACCACTGCATCCCGTGCCTTTATATGAAGTTGCATATAATGCGGTATTGTTTATTCTTCTTTTGATCATCAAGCGCAAATCAACTGACAGCAAGGGCTTGGTTTTGTGGGTTTATTTGATACTTTATGGAATCGGCAGATTCTATTTCGAAACATTACGTTACGATGTGGAGAGGGGATATATTTGGTTTTTGTCCACATCTCAATGGATCAGTATCTTTATAGTGCTTGCAGGTGTGTCCGGTATCATTTATACTAGGTTCAGAAAAAGTATTACCCGGTGAGGCATTATGAAGAATTTCAACGAACTATTTCAATTGTTTTCTACAAAACATCTGCTTTTTGTGATCATATCCGGCTTGGTTTTATTATTGGGGTGTTCCGAATATTCGGAAGTTCCTGTTCTTGAAGATTTGACCATGGATAAGACCTATAAGAATCATTTCACATTACCGGTAAAGCCGTTGGCCGAAGTTGCAGATCCTTTTATCATGCGATATAACGGGTGGTACTACCTATATTGCACTGGTGAGGTTAACATTTGGAAATCAAAGGACTTGGCTCAATGGATCTATGTAGGGACAGCCAACCCGAAAGATCCTTTACCCATGGCTTTTGCACCGGAGGTATATTACTGGAACGGTAAATTCTATATGTACACATCTCCCTCCGGAAAAGGGCACTACATATATGTTTCCAATCAACCGACCGGCCCCTTTGTCAGGGCATCCGAAAACTTAGGGATGTTTTTGGACGGATCTGTATTCATCGATGATGACGGTTCTTGGTATTTTACTCACTGCAATGGAAACAGCGGCATCATGGGGCATACCATGAAATCTCCTTTGGAAATCGATAAAAAAGGCAAGACCTTAAATGCATATATGGGTGAATGGACGGAAGGTCCTATGATCATTAAAAGGGACGGGAGATACTTTATGCTGTACACCGGCACCCATTACAAAAGTGATGCGTACCGTGAAAAGTATGCAGTTGCAGAAGACGGACCTTTAGGAACTTATACAACGCCGGATCATAACCCCATACTACTTAGCAACCATAGAAGATCCCACGCATTAGGACATGCTTGCTTTGTCTTAGGACCTGACCTGGACTCCATGTATATTGCTTATCATTCCTATACGGGGCTTTCCGAAGGCAGAGTCATGAACATCGACCGATTGGCTTTCAATGGAGAGAGAATGGTTGTAAACGGTCCTACATTACATGAAATGCCTGTGGCGGAATTGCCGGAGTTTGCTTTGTGGCCGGAGGCCAATCCTGCTTTGTTGATGGATCGAATTACTGCAGATGATACCGAAATGTTTCTTTCCAAAGAAAAAACCGGGGACACCTTTACGGCGGAACTGAACTTTTCAGGAGGAGACGGAGATACGGGTGTTGTTGTGTGCAAATCCGAAACCGACACCTATTTTCGAATTCTTTGGCCAATGGGTCAACAAACTCTCCAAGTGGAAAAAGTAGATCATGGTCAAATCGAGACGATGGGGCAATTTCAATTACCGGACGAATTTACCCAAAAGGCTCTTCACACCATAAAGGTGCAATACAGTCCCAAGCAGATGGACATATACTTTGACTACATGCATAAGTTCACATTGGAGAACCCGGGGGCAGCAGGTGGAAGCATCGGATATGTATTTACCGGGAAACCGCCGATGATCGGATTTACAGGGTATTCATCAGCTTATAAAGGATCATCGGATCATGAATCGGTTAAACCGGTTCCCTCAAAATTTGATGCTATCCATCACATGGCCGGAGAAGGAAGAGGATTCGGGGGAGCTGTTGATGAGAAAGTTTTACCCGGGGACATCCGGTCTTTGTGGATGACTAAAAAGAATGCATGGGCATCCTATAAAGTGAATGTAAAAGAAGAAGGGGTTTATGGTGTAGCCCTTGCAGTTCGAAATGACTTTTCCGACGGAGCAAAATTGGAAGTTTTTGAAGATGGAGTTTCTAAAGGTGTTTTTTCATTGGAAAGACCCCACATGCTATTGTCTTCGGATTCCCGACAAAGTTATACCAAAATTCCCTTAGAAAAAATACAATTGCAAAAAGGACTACATGTACTGACATTACAAGTCCGTGAGGGTAAAAACCTCGAAATTCTTTCCGTTGAAACATACTCAGCTGAGGATGATGATTTACCCGTTGAAGACTCTCTAACAGAAAAGGAAAAAAAGATGACTGTTCGGGGAAGTAAGCAGTTTTATTTTGATAAAGACGGAATGTCCAATCCTGATCTAGGAGATATCAAAATGACCGTGGGAGACGGGACATGGACGGATTTTGTGGTGGATGTGGATGTGACACCCGGGAAGATGACTGTGGGAAGATCCGGCTTGTTGATACGATCGATTAATGAAACCTATTTCCAATACCAGACCGTCAACGCTTTTCAAGGATATTTTGTCGGATTGGGCAAAGGTAACGTTTTTATACAAAAAATGAATTATGAAGACAGTGAAAGCCCCATTAAAAAGGATTTCTCCGTAAAAACGGGCACAACCTATCATTTACGGGTGGAAGCAACGAAAAATCGTATAAAAGTATATGTGGATGATATGGAAAACCCGATCATCGATTACTTCGACCATAATCCTTATTTATATGGCAAGGTAGGTATATGGAGCTATAAAGACTATAGCGTATTTAAGAACCTGAAGGCGGTAAAGTGGACTTTTCAGACTTATAAATAAACATCGAAAACAGCAAATGTTGTAACACCTACTAAATAGATGATACTTTCTTTTGATTTTTACCGGTATTAGGGCGTTTTTGTCATGTTAATTTTGCATAAACGATTCATTTTAGTACAAGATAAGGTACTGTATGAAAAAAAACGAAAGTGGAAGATATGACTTTCAAAAACGTGATCAAAGATTTATTCTTATATAAACAACCGAGTGAGGTTGAACAGTTTGAATTGCTTGAAGAAGATAAGGAAGATTCAATAGACAGTGCTTCCGATGTTAAGAGTGATGACTTGAATCAAAACCAATCACAAAGTTCACAAAAAGAGCAATCCGTTAATCCACATGAAAAAAGAGTAGATAAAAACATTAAAGTTAACCATGAACACCTGAAATATCAGTTAAATGCATCTGCCAATCAGGATGTGGTGATCCGGGAATTCAAAATCATGGGGCTGTTGGATGTTTTTGTTATCTATATGGACGGGATGACAGAAAAAACCACCTTGAACGACGATACTTTAAAACAATTAATGAAAAAAAGAGAAGATGAAGAGGCGTTTACATCCAATGCCATTGGATATATTGTCAACAATCTTTTATCCATCAATCAAATTAGTATTGAGTCCGATTATGAAAAAGTCATCAAGGAAATTTTAAATGGTTGCACAGCTCTATTTATTGATAATAACGATCAATGTATCCTTATTGAAAGCAGAGGCTTTGAAAGAAGGACAGTATCTCAACCGGTTACCGAAACAGTAATCGGAGGGCCGCAAGAAGCCTTTGTTGAAAACCTACGAACCAATATAACATTGATAAGAAGGATCATACGGAACAAGAATTTGATATCGGAAATCATGCATGTTGGAAAAGAAAATCATATGGATTATGCGCTGATGTATATCAACGGAATTACTGATATGAGGATTGTAGATGAAGTAAAAAAAAGAGTGAGCAGCTTGGATATCGATTATATATCTTCAAACGGAGCATTGAATCAGCTGATTGAAGATCATCCCTTTGCATTATTCCCTCAGATATTGACAACGGAACGACGGATCGAGCGGCTTCTCTTCTCATGGAGGGGAAGGTTGTGATTCTTTGTGACGGGTCACCATTTGCTAATGTTGTTCCGATCACGCTTTTTCATTTACTTAATACATCGGAAGACTATAATCTTCGCTGGCAATACGGTACATTTTTAAGAATCGTAGATTGATTGCCGCTTTTTTTGGTTTGTTTCTACCCGGATTATATATTGCATTGACATTGTACCATCAGGAAATGATACCAACGGAATTATTAACATCACTGGCCAAATCCAGAGAAGCGTTACCCTTTCCTATTGTTGTGGAAATGATTGTCATGGAGATTTCTTGGGAGTTAATCAGAGAAGCCGGTGTCAGCGTGCCGGGTGTCATCGGTCAAACGATCGGCATCATTGGAGTTGTCGTACTTGGACAAGCAGCGGTGGCCGCCGGATTGGTCTCCCCGGTTCTCATCATCATTACAGCCATTACCGGTTTGTGTAGCTTTGCCATACCGGCCTATAATTTGGCCTTTGCTCACAGGATATTGAGATTTGCATTCATTTTTCTAGGTGCCATCGCCGGGTTCTATGGTATCGCTGTGGGAACCTTTATATTTGGAGGTTTGATTTGCTCCATGAAATCCTTTGGGGTACTCTATGTGAGCCCTATTACACCTAAAACAAAGCCAAATCATGATGCAGTGATAAGACAACCTTTATGGGCGCAAAAAGAGAGACCGGATTTTTTGAATACACATGACAGGAGCAAAACCGGGAAAACGGTTAGAGGATGGAAAGATCAGAATTCAAAAGGGAATAAACAATGAACAAAGATGGAAAGTTTGGACCTAATGAAGCGATATGGATGACGATCATTGCCATTACCATAAAAGCTTCTTTTTCAGGTCCTTCTAACTTAGCCGGTTTCATTGGAAATACAGGATGGTACATGATTTATATTTCAGCGGCAGTAGCTCTTCTTGGCTTTGCTTTCATATACCTTGTACTAAAACGATTCCCGGAGAATAACATCTCTGAAGTTTTTGAATTGACTTTTGGTAGGGTGGTCGGATTCATCTTTTCCGGTATATTGGCAATGTACTTGCTTTGGACGGCTTTCTCGGGAGCCGGGGAATTTGTACAAATTATCAAAGTATATAATTTTCCCCTGAGTCCTAAGGTGTATATTACTGCAATTTACATGATTGGTGTTCTGGTTATGAGTTTATTAGGGTTAGAAAACATCGCCCGATTTACGAAAGTAACCATTTACTTTACCATGACAGGGTTTGTTGTTATCTATATACTGGGTTCGCAAAATTTTAATACAAATAACTTATTTCCAATACTTGGTAACGATTTGGGTAAAACCGTTACAACTGGGATCGTACGAAGTTCTATTTTTGGAGAAGTGATTCTTTTGGCGGTTTTTGCTTAATCCTTACAAGGTGTAAAGCATATTAAGAAAGAAGGGATCATTAGTATTGTATTATCCGCCTTTTTTATTTCCGCCACTCTTTTTGCCTATTCACTTACTTTCCCTTATTTTATAGAGCAGGAAATAACGTCACCTTTATACGAATTGTCCACGTTGATTGATTATGGAAGGCACATACAAAGGCTAGAACCAATTTTTTTTACGTTGATTTTCAGTTCTCTGATCACCACCACTGTTATATACTATGCATTCATAACGATCTATTGTAAAATGTTCAAGATATCCGATCGAAAGCCTATCATCATTGCCGGTGTATTTGTACTGATGAGCGCATCTCTTTTGCAGCCTGACGTTGTGTCCACCTTTGAACAAGTGCAAGTCTTGCGAAAATACACCTATGAACGGAAACAGTAAGATCACTCTTTTCGGTACCGCTTTGTTTGATGGTGACACAATTGTAGGTAATCTTACAGGTGATAAAACGCGGTTTCTTCTTATGGTTCGGGACGAGTTCGAACGTGGTTTTTTCACCATGCAAGATCCTAACAGGGCGGATCTTGCCATACCGATTGATGTAAGTTCTTTAAAAAGTCCTAAAATAAATGTGACATTCATTGATCAAAAACCGGTTATACAAGTCAAAATATTTTTAAACGGTGAAATTCTTGCTGTTCAAAGCCGTGTATATTACGAGTACCCTCAAATGAAAACGATACTAGAGAAGAGATTTAGTAAGAGCTTGGAAAAAGGCATACAAGATCTTGCGGATAAATGTATAAATCTAAATGTGGATGCAATGAAGCTTGGTAGCCATGCCGTCAAAAAGTTTTTAACCATTGATGAAAGGGAGGAGTATGAATGGAATAAGAATTTTTCTGATACAAAGGTGGAGGTTGATGTTGAATTTTATATAAGAAGAACAGGTACACAAATTTACAGCAACGAAATCAATGATTCTTCCGGAGATAATTAAATGAAATATGTGATTGTAATACTGTTAATTTGGATGCTAACTTATCTTTTAAGTTTTGCATACCATACCTCGAAAACAAAAAATTACTTGGCTGCAATCGGCTCTGTCCTTATAGGGTTTGCCGCTTTCGGGTTTATGTTTTACATGCTCTTTTTTGGTAGTTTTAAATTTATAAACTTTTGTGCAAACC
>CALCRE010000194.1 GCA_937894465.1 uncultured Clostridia bacterium | reverse complement strand
CAAAATTTCTTTTCGTCGGTCGTTATCCATATCATCTACACAGTAAATAGTATTCGCAAGTATAAAATCACTCGACCAAGCTATACTACCATATATATCCATAGCTACAACTTTTCCTGAATCTATAAAAAAGATCTCCGGCTGATTATCATGATTTATATCTGAAAAGAAAGGCTGCCCTGCGACAGCCCCTTTCATGAAAATAGATTTTAGTTGTTCAGGTGTGACGATTTCACCCGGAAGGTTTTGCATTCCCGTGTTTGCCTTGTCATTGCGCCACATAAGCCAACTGCCGGTTTTAGGCGGCACACCATTATAGGCACAGACTGCAGACAAAGGGTTCATTTGCAAGAACAGTATGACTAAGACTAATATCTTCATAAGCATATTGTTTAACTTGTTTTTCAACTTTAATCATTCCTCTTCCTATTGCGTGCAGCAACAGCTTCGATCATGGATGCTGCAAGCTCACAATGTTCTTTTTCATATCGCTCATTAAAACTGGACCATCTGATAAACTTGTTCAGAAAAGCTTTTGCATTAGGACATGTGCCCGCTCCATAGGTGTAATCGTAGGATGCAGTGGGTTTGCTATAAGGGTATATTTTGTTTGCTGCTTTTCTTTGTAGGAATGTCAAAGCTTCCGGCATCAAATAATACTTACCGGCACCTGCATCGCCGATTCCTTCCTTTGCGAGTTGAGCTGCAAAATCTTCTAATGTGCAATTAAATTTTTCAAGATCAATGGTAAAACCAAACATCCAACAAGAATACACATCAATATATTCCGGTATATGTAACGAATGGACACCGTCTATTTGATCAATAAGGCTTGAAAGGTATCTAGCCATCAAATCAATTTTTTCAACATGAGGCTTAATAATTTCAAGTTGAGCCAAAGTGATGGCAGCTGTGCCCATCGGCATTCTGTAGGCGTATCCTAGTGCATCATGGATCCTTCCAAAACCGGGTAATGTTTTAGCACCTCTGCTTTGCCCCATATATCGTGCTCTATTGGCAAGTTCATCATCATTTGTGATAATGCATCCTCCGGTGTCCGAGCCCATGGTCTTTTCTCCATCAAATGAAAATCCGGCTGCCAAACCCATGGTTCCTGCATATCTACCCTTATATTTTCCAAAGACTGCTTGACAAACATCTTCATATACAACCAGGTTATTCTTTTTTGCAAGCTCTAAAATAGGATCCATGTCACATATCAACCCGGTCTTATGTACAACTAAAATAGCTCGTGTACGAGGGGTGATACATTTTTCTATTGTGGCTGCAGACATATTGATTGAATTTTCATCCGTATCTGCAAAAACAGGGATATAGTTTTCACAAACAAGACCTTGTATTGTTCCGTAATCAGTAATAGGACTAACGATAATCTCATCTCCGGGTTCAAAACCAAAAGCTGCGGCCAACATATGAAGAGCCGGAGTACATCCCGGTGTAGCAATACAATGTTTTACGCCGTATTCTTTAGCAAATGCCGTTTCAAATCTTGACATCATGTTTGAAGTCAAACCGCTTTCCACCACTTCTTGTAAGTATTTCATTGCATTCGGGCCCATTATTCTAGGAAACAGACCGGGTAACTTCATTTTGTAATCCTTGAAAGCTTCAGCTCCGAATTTGGCGTTTTCTATTTTCTTGTTCTCCATGGCAATCCTCCACTATATAAATGATATTTTTAAGGTAATACTTAATACCTTTTATCCACTATAATTACTCCATTGTCTTGTGCTGTAATGTTGAAAATTAAATTACCGCTTTCATGTGGGAACACAGTAACAGGATTCCCGTTGTAATAAACTGCAATGCTTTCAGGCGTATCTTGCGTTTCCATAACAATAGTCAGCGTTCGATCGACTACATGTTTTGGCAACCCTTGATCTTTTAATATGTACACTTCCTTGTCACGGTAACTTGCAACCTGATCTTTCACGATATTCATGTATCTTCTTGTATACATGTAGTCGACTACTCGATCCGGGTTTGCCAACCAAACATTACGCTTTCCATATTCCGTAACAGCTCTTAAACGATCATCAAAATGCTGCGCTGAACAATCTTTGTAATCATGGATTGCTTTAGGATAAGGGCAATGACAATAATCTACAATCCAACCGGTCTCCTTCTCAGCTTGATGTATCCTTTTGAATTCATCATAATATCCGTCAAAAGTTCCCCAATACCGTTCATGCAAAGGTATTCTACCCATAAAAAACATATTTTCTTCTTCAGAAAAGTTGATTCGATCTGTGATACCGAATCCGGCTAAATACCCATATTGAGGTAAAAGCTTTTGCACATCTTCTTTTAAATTCTCATTACTTCCCGGTGCTACAAAAACAGTTACAGGAACTCCCGTCACGTCTTCAATAAGCTTTTTAGATAATCCCAATTCTTCTTCAGGATGTTCTGCCACAACCTGATGAGTATGGGAATGGCTACCTACACCCCACCCCATTTTTATCATTTCTCGCATTTGTGCTCCGCTCATATGGTGATATCCATTATATGAACTTGCACCGATATTCCTTTCTTGACCCATTTGGAAGCTTACTGCCTCTATATGCCCCGGAACCCCATATTTTTCGCATATAGGTACCACATAATCATGGAGTTCCACCAAAGCTTCATCAAACGTAACAGAATAAACCCATTTTTTTGCGTATTTCCAATTTGAACTATAAAGCTTTTTTATCATAACAGTTTCTCCTTTTTTCGTTTATTCATAGTTATACTGTATCTTTTTACTATAGACATGTAAATGAATTTTCTTACACATTAAGTGGACAATATTCATTATGGATTGATTACTTTTGAACATCGATCCAAGATATTTGAGTCACAAAATTACTTAAGGAAGCATTGGTTAATGCAACGGCTGTTGCATATGCCGGAGTATCTTGTGCCGGGAACGTTGCTAAAGTAGCGTCACCGACAATGAAAACATTAAAATCATTTCTTAGGTTCATATAACCGGCTGTGGTACTAACCAAACACATATCAGTGGCATATCCGCATAACAAAATGTTTTTAATCCCTTGTGATACAAGATAATCACGGAGTTTGGGATATCCGTCACCATCATAAATGACAAAGTCATTTTCACCCGGTTTGATCGCTGATGCCATTGGCATGGGTACTTCCCAAAATTCTCCGTTATAGTGGGAGGAAGAATCGGTACTTACAAAAATATTAAAGTATTCCAATAACGTTCTTCTGCCTCTACTTAATTTAAAATCACGAATGACAGGTTTACCCATAAGGTTTTTGGAATTTTTAAATGCTTTGAACTTCTCCAGTCCTGATTTTGTATTTATAGTTTTGTTGTCAATTGACTTGTACATTGTTTTTCTGATTTCATCTTCGGTACCCGTTAATGAATATCCCACAAATCTAACATGATCCCGCATAGCATCTAAAAATGGTACCAGGACATCCTTGACATGTTTTTGATAAACTTTGTTTTTCTCAGGAGTACAAAACAAAGCAATTCCGGCAGGTTCCGGTGGGCTGTAACCTAAATTGTCATCGACACCCCATGGATGAACTACTATTATAGCTGTGTTTTTCCCATTTAATTTATTGGGAACAATAACAACTCCCCTGGCGTTATAAGAGTATCTGAATGCTTTCACCAACAAATCCGCACCCGGATCATTTATAAGTTCCGGTGCAGTATAAACATAATCTTGTTTTAAAGGTTGCACATATTCCGGCCAATCTTTAAATAACGTAACACCTTTGGACTTTACCAATTCATTGGAATAAATAAAATCAGCCTCATTATAAAGCGTTTCCGATTGATCCATACTAACCTCCTTTTCCGGACTGTCGCAAGAACTTGCAAATAAAGCAAGGATAAGCAGAAGTACAAAGTAGAATACCCGCCGGGTAATCCATTGATTTTTCATAACCATTCCACCTCTTTCACTTTGCTATCGTCCACGCAATACAGGATTTTTCAATTTCCACTTCTTTTTTGTATCTTGTTCCCCAATCATCCCGTAAAGTTCCGGCCTTCTCATTCCTAAAAAGCATTCTTTCAATGTCGGATATGTTTCCTTATTCTTTCCTGTAGCCCAATATTCAAAAAGTTGGTCCAAGTCGACAGTCGCCACAGCATACCCCGGGACATGGCTTGTGTCAGTTCGAGTCCTACCGTAAGGATCTACTATTCTAGAGTGACCGGGATGTACACCTAAAAGAAACGGTGCTTCAACAAAGTGGCTTGTGACTACAAAATATTGGTTATCAATGGCTCGGGCATTGACCAAGCTTTCGCATAAATCACCGGTGTAATCCATCCAAGCTGCCGGATGTGCTATGATATCAGCACCTTCTAACGCCATAGCCGTCCACATCTCCGGATAATGAATATCCATACAGATTGCAAGCCCTAATTTACCGATATCCAAATCCAATACAACTGTTTGATCACCGGATGTAAAATATTTTGATTCACCGGGAGCCAAATGCACTTTTCGGTACTTCCCGACGTAAGCGCCTTCCCTGTTCAATACCACCGCAACGTTATAATATTTGCCTTGATCGGCTTCTACCATTCCAAATACCAGATTACAATTCATTTTTTTTGCTATATAAGACATCTTTTTCTGTACAGGTCTTGTTAAGTCCGGAATGCTTTCAGCTGTGACTGTTTTATCATTTGCATCCAAATGAGCATAGGCAAAATATTCGGGTAAAACCATCAAGTCAGGTTTTTCAGACGACGCTTCTTCCAGAATCATTTCTGCATATTCCATCATCTTGTGGTAATAATGCATTCCTGTAAGTTTCCGATCAAGTAACATTGAAACAGTTCCGATTTTTACTTTTCTACTCATAAATACACCTCCTTATCCTTCGGACTAATCTTTAACACGAATAATCGGATTTTTAAGTTTCCACTTCATTTCTTTATCAACTTCACAAAGTGAACCATATGTTTCCGGTTTACGCATATCGAAAAAACATTCCTTTAAAGTGGGATATTTTTCTTTTAGTTCTCCGGTAACCCAATACTCGTAAACTTCATCCAAATCCACAACAGCAGACGCGTATCCCGGGAGATGTCCCGTGTCAGCTCTTGTTCTTCCATAAGGATCTACAATTCTTGAATGCCCGAAAAGTTTCCCGGCTAGATATGGAGCTTCCACCAAATGACTTGTAACTATATAGTTTTGATTATCAATCGCCCTTGCGTTAACAATGCTTTCGCATAAATTTCCTGTATAATCACGCCATCCGGTAGGATGAGCAATGATATCCGCACCCTTTAGAGCCATGATTCTCCACATTTCAGGATAATGAATATCCATACATATGGTGATCCCTATTTTTCCGATATCCAAATCGAAAACAGGGATTTCGTTACCAGCTGCATAATACCACATCTCAGAAGGACAAAGATGAACCTTTTGATACTTGCCGACATATTTACCCATTCGATCGATTATAACAGCAGAATTGTAATACCGGTCTCCTTCTTTTTCAGTCAGGCCGAAGATTATATTACATTGGATATCCTTGGCGATTTCAGACATTGCTTTTTGCATGGGAGCACCCATGTCCGGTATTTCTTCAGCTACTTGATCTCGTAAAACTTTTGACAATTGTAAATGGGCAAAATTTTCAGGTAAAACGATTAAATCAGGTTTCTCTTTAGCTGCATCATAGAGATACTCCGTTGCATTCTTCATCATGAACTCGTAGTACTCCATTTCTTTAAAATCGTATCGATACAGCATTGAAACCGTTGCTAGTCTAACTTTTCTACTCACCTTATCCATACCTCCATGTTCATAAATAAATTTGGTTAGACCGGGAAGAATAGTTCCTCCCGGTCATATGAGAAAGAGGCGAAAATGATTCTTGTTTTTTGTTTTGTTTATTTCCCGTAGAACTCGCCTAAAGCCTGTTGCCACAGGTCATTTACACTGCTGAGCTTAACGGTGGGGGTCTCCTCCAAGTTACTGATCGGTTCTCTTGTCGGTATAATAATATCGTTGAAGCCCGGGACAACCAAGTAGAATTCATTTACTTTGGGCAATGTATCTAAATATGTAAATACTCTTGTGTCATCTACTGTTCTGCATGCCCAAGTCATCCAAATACCGGTCCTTTGATAATTAGCATGCGCCCGTTCGAAATCTCCTCCTGCATCTTCTCCAAGGTTTCCGGAGTATGCATTGATATAGACTTCTAAGAATTTACCGATTAAAGGTTTTCTGTCAGCTGCAACACTGCTTGGGATATACCACGCATGAACACCCATAGGCAGAATGTTAACATAATCCTGAGCATTCGGACCTTTGGGTAATGGAAGCAACATCATATCTTCACCTAATTTATCGATCCAACCTTGATTGGTAGCTTGCATTATTTCCGTTATTACAAAACCTTCTTTGCCTTCACTGTATAGACTGGATGAAGTCCCGTCTAATACTGCAACACCGGCTTTTGCATTGTTATACAAGAAATCCATGGCATCCAAATAAGGTTTGTCAAGAAGGCCCGAAACAAATTTGTCTCCTTCTTTTTTAATTGGAGATGCATTATTGGAAAGTGCGAAATTTTCCAAATAACTGCTACCGGGCATACCAAAGCCCATGATGTCATTTACACCGTCATTATCAGTATCCTTTGCAACTTTTTCAGCATATTCTTGTAACTTCGCCCAAGTAAATCCGCCTTTTAAAGCATCATCTTGAATTGCTTTCGGATCTAATCCTGCATCTTCCAGTAATGCTTTGTTCGCAAATGTAACCAATCCCGGAGGCAAGTATGAGTCTCTATAAGCCACACCGTAAGTCTTGCCTTGATACATGTACATAGGTCTGTAATCCGGATTGAAAGCCAAATAGTCCAAATCTACATAATCATCAAGGGGGGTCATGTAACCGGATTTAATTGCTGTTAAAGGATTTCCGCTTGCATACCAACCGGTGTGGTATGTCCATAGATCCGCAACCGGTTGACCGGCCATTTCACCGGCAATCAATCGCTCCATTAATTCAGTATAGGGCACAACAATGGTTTCAACAGTGAAATTATACTCTTTAAGTGCTTCCAACCATGAATCACATTGTGCTTGGGCATACGGCCAATACTTATATGCATTCGGATCATTGGTTCCCCAATAAGATGCAAAAGCTGTCGGATGATCGTAGGTACTCATAATCGTAAATTTCTGATTATGGAGATCCGGTCCGCCATCAACTGCTTTTGTCGTTGTCTTAACGTCCCCGTCTACTTGAGATGAATCCTTTCCACCGCAAGCGGTCATTCCTGTTATTATCATGAAAACAACAACAAGTAATGCCACTAACTTTAATACTTTTCTTGACTTCATTTTTTAACGCTCCTTTATTTATATTCTTATCATCACACCATAGAGAACACACATCCTCCATGGTAATTTTGATCATCATCCGACAATTCCGCTTCTTTCAATGCCTTCAACAAAATGTTTTTGTGCAACAATATATAATACAATCAGAGGTAATATGTATAGAAAAGATGCCACATTAGATAAGAGCAAATTCACCTGCGGCGTAAATTCCATGGTTGGCCTTATATGACCATACCCTTGGGAAGCTCTCCCTAGAATGCTGTATATGTCCATAACCCTGAAAATCAGTATTTCTTTTCCCGAACCAAACCATGCAGTCAAAAACTTATCATTCCACGACCAGACAAACATCAATAGAGAACAGGATATGATACCATTGACCACAGAGGGCACCATGATGCGGTAAAACACTACAAAGCTGTTTGCTCCGTCCACTCGGGCAGATTCTTGTGTCTCAATCGGAACACGTTCAAACATCTGTTTTATTAAATAAATGAATATACCATTTTTTATACCCATAGCAGTTGCAGACTGAATTAGAATCACCCAAAATCCTTTGGTTAAATCCTTAGGAGGCATGCCAAATAATTTGAATAGCCCAAACATGTCAAACCGCAGAAAGTAAAGATATTGGTTAATAATCACCGTTGTAGGGGGCACAATGATGGTCAGTATAACGCAACCAAACAATAGTTTTTTGAATCGAAAATTGTGTCTTGCAAATCCATATGCTACCAATGTACATGATATGATTTGAAGCAAAGTGTTAATACCTGCGTACCATAAGGAATCAAAAAAACCTTTTGTGTATCCTAACAACTCCCATACATAAGCCATATTATAAAATGTAAAATTTCTCGGTATGATAAAAACATCAGCGTTGTACATATCTTGTCGATCCATAAATGATCGAAGGATCAATACCACCCATGGTTGTAATATGACATACGCAATGCCGGATATGATCACAAATTTTACTATCTTTATTATGTAATCTTTTACTTTACCGCTTGTTTCTTGTAGATGCATATCTTTATATTTCGTTTTTAAAATCTCCATAATGTCCTCCGTTTTAATCAAACTTAATGCTGATTTTCTTTAAGATGAACCCGAAAACTAATATCAAAGTCAAAATGGCAAGCATATAGACCCAAGCTGCCGCTGCAGCAAGAGAATAATTATTTTGTTGTAGAGTTACATACCGGATATACTCGGCAATTAAGTTTCCT
>CALCRE010000193.1 GCA_937894465.1 uncultured Clostridia bacterium | reverse complement strand
AGACTTCCATACAGCCAACCCTTTGGAATCTTTAAAATTTTCGGTCTTTTGCCCGTCATCATCAAAAGGAAGGTCTTCATGAACCATAGGCGCTGTTGTTGAGTCTTTGTCGACAACAGGTGCTGTTTCTCCACCGACGCCTTTTTCCGCTTTATCAACGACCGGTGGTGCTTGTCGGAGGGGAACATTTTCTTGGACATTGCTGAGAACACCCAAGTGATCCACCTTGGTTTCTAAATTGTTCAGTCTGGTTTCCAAACCTTCGTCCGTCCATGTCACACTTTGCCCTAAACAAATCCCGGTTAAACCGGCTTCAAACATCACTTTGGGCAAAGATACCCACTTAATTTGGTTTTCCAGCTTGGATAACTCTGAAATGATAAAAATCACTCTTTCCGGGGTGATTACCTTACTCAACTGTTTTAATTGGGAAGCGGTTTCCTTGGTAAGTTCTAGAGCGCTTTCCGGTTGATCCACTGTCATGACAACCAATATATTTCTGAAGAATAGAATCAATTCTTCCAATAAAACGTTAACTTTCTTTCCGCCGGAGGTAATCTTATCAATCAGCTCAAACAAAGGACCGATTTCATATTGAATTATATGTCGGCATAGTTGAATCATATCAGCGTCATTAACAGTGCCTAACATTTCGATTACATCATCTGCTGTCATTGTTTGTAGCCCGGAAGACATACATTGATCCAGCAAGCTTAATGCATCACGGAGTGCGCCGTCGGCTTTTTTGGCAATGATCTGCAATGCATCGTTGGATATGTTCATTTGCTTGGATTGAACCACTTTTTGAAGACGTTGAATGATACCGGTCATAGAGATTTGCCTAAAATCAAATCTTTGGCACCGTGACAGGATCGTGGCAGGTAACTTGTGTGGTTCTGTCGTTGCCAAAATGAAAATAACATGAGAGGGCGGTTCTTCCAATGTTTTTAATAGAGCATTGAAAGCACCTGTGGATAGCATGTGAACCTCGTCAATGATATATACTTTGTATTTTGCTGCAACAGGTAGATATTGAACTTCTTCCCTTAACTCACGGATATTATTGACGCTGTTATTAGACGCGGCGTCGATTTCCAAAACATCGCTGATCGTTCCGGAAGAAATTCCTTGGCATACCTTGCATTCGTTGCAAGGATTACCGTTTACAGGGGTTAAACAATTGACAGCTCTGGCCATGATCTGAGCACAACTGGTCTTTCCGGTACCTCTTGTACCGCAAAACAAATAGGCGTGTGCAATTCTATCGGTCATCACCGCATTTTTTAATGTTTGAACCACGTGTTTTTGTTCGACCATATCATCGAAAGTCAAAGGTCGCCATTCTCTGTACAAAGCTTTATACGTCATTGATATCACACCTAACCTAAAGATATAGCATACCCCGAGAAATAAAGAGATCGTGCACCACCCGTCGATAAGTCAGAATGTGCGCATTTTATGTCTCGAACTCAAACCGGGTAGCCTTGCGGCACATACCGGACATCGCTTACCGCTGCTTCCTTCCGGACCTGACGGGGTTCACAAGCCGATATTGCGCAAGAGCCGGTTCTCAACATTCGATCACATACTGCAGACCACACTCTTACGAAACCTAAGGGTGGAATTCAACCCTGCTATAGCGGATTGCAGGTTACAGGACACCGCTAACTTCCCATCTAGCACGACCAACACCATTATACAAAAAAGAGGAGGACTTTGCAATAGAAAAGTTTTTCAAGAAACTGTCATATATTGGAATATTAAAAAAGAGCAAAAAAAATGCACTCTTCGGATAATAATAAATAAATAATTCCTGATAATATCGAGTGCAACATTTCAAATAAGTTATTCCGTATAATTTAACATTATAATAAGGAGGAATAAAAATGAAAATAGTATTATTGGTTGTGACAGTTATTATTATAGCAGAAATCAAAAAGAATGCAAGTGTTTTTTTGTTAAGACTACTTTACAATTACGTTAATCTTATGTCAAATACATGTCGGTTTTGTTTCAGAGCAAAAAAAATGCACCCATGTTATTAATGAATAAATAATTCCTGGTAGTCTGAGTGCAACAATCTTAGATAACTAACTCCATTAATAGTAATACTAAAAGGAGGAACAAAAATGAAAATAGTATTATTAATTGTGACAATATCATTGTAACAGGTTTACAAAAAAAATCAATACTTTTAAGGAAAATTTATTTAATTT
>CALCRE010000192.1 GCA_937894465.1 uncultured Clostridia bacterium | reverse complement strand
GAATACTATTTACTGTGTAGATGATATGGATAACGACCGACGAAAAGAAATTTTGGTCTTTGGAGATATGCAATTAATTGTTTTGGATGCACAAACCGGTTCAATACTGATCAAGCTGGATTTTCAAGACCAAGTGGCTCGACCTCGTTTTTTACTTAACGATTTTGATAAAGACGGTTGTAAGGAAGCCGTGATCTGGATCTATGGAGACGACTACTTACATATCTATAAATTTCATCGTAAAGACAATTTTTTTCATGCTGATGAAATCAACACTATTGATGCAACCGAATATCAAATTGGTGCATTTTATCCCGGGTTGGCTTTTGCTGATACAAACAATGACAGCTTTGATGAATTGATACTGATCAGACATGGGGGTGTCAGTATTTATAATGCAAAAGCATTTTCGTCTGAAGAAGAAAAAGGTCTTGATCCGATCTCTAGAGTGGATTATATTCCGGAAGGTGCCGACAATGGCCGTTTTTATGGATATTTCACAATGCAGGATGTCACGGGGGATGATATTCCGGACGGTGTGATTGTAGCGGATGGCGTTTCCATGCATGTAGGTATGATGGAAGGAGGAGTCTACAACATTAAAAAAATCTTGGGATCATTATTATGGATATTCCGGGAAGACTGATGCTTCCGGTAAAAGTGTTATTATGAAGGTTGTTAACAATGCTGTTGTGGATGTTATGAGAAACGGGCAACCATACTTGGTTTATGGAATTTTTGAATACTCGGGCGGTTCGGCTGTCGGTGACTGGACACTAAAGGTTATCCGTGCAACTGATTATAATGATCCTGAAAACATTTCACTGAAAGGGGACTATCTCTGGGCCGTAGAGGATATCGGGGAAGGTAATTCTCTATTTTTCCTGTCAGAAGAAAGCAGTGCAAACCCTGTAGAACTCGGTGCCTATGAAATTTTTACATTCAATGATAAAGGTCAATTTATAAAACTAAATGACTTGCCCTATTCATTACCCAAAAAATCATATGATTTTTTCGGGTATATCAGCCCCGCAAGTTATTCGGCTGAAACAAAACTATATACTTTAGACGCAGATCATGACGGGTATTTGGAATTATTAGCAATGAATAGCACAGGATATCATATTTTGAAAATAACAAAAGACGGTGGTGTTAAAGCCGTCACATCCGTTAACAAATTCAAAGGCTCCATATATGCCGACTTTTTTGATAAGGACGGAAGCTTGCATTTTATAGCAAATAACCAAAAAGGTTTGATGCGTTGTATCAATGATCAAGGGGAGGTGTTATGGCAATATCAGTGTGGAGGACCTGTCACTCCGGATATCCTTATTGGTGATGTGAATGGAAAAGGAAAGAATTCTTTGATTGTAGCATACGACGGTATGGTCTATATCTATAATGCAGACATAAATGGTGAATGGAAACCTCAAACCGCCTTTTCCGGTGTGAAACCGATATTAGCAGATATGAATAATGATCATATATATGAAATTGTTATTAAGGCATCTAGAGGAGATCATCCGGGTTTTAGAGTTATGAATGCTGCAGGTATAGAAATTTGGTCAAGTTATATAGACAAGGACTTGGAGGGCGTATCTTTAGGATTTAATAACATTCGTGATTTTACGATTGGTGATATTACAGGAGACGGAGTACCGGATATTGTAGCAGGATTACAAAACACGTACCCTCTTGGGCGAACAGCCATTATTGACGGACAGTCCAAGACTGTTATTTATATAACTGCACCGATTACAAAAATTAATTATGTGCACTCCGGTGCAGGGATCGTTGACCGGGCAACATTAGCACAGCCCGGCAGTTTCGCTTTATATGATGTTGACGGCGATGGAAGAGACGAAGTTTACTTTGTTTCCCTTGAAGCTTTCATGAGGTTAAAAGCAAAGCAGAACGAATATGCATTGGATACCTACGTAGCTCAAATTAGCGGAGACCTTTGCAGGATTTACTATTCTACCCCTTACTTATTCGATATGAATCAAGATGGTACCCCTGACTATTTTTTCGGTGCAGGATTTAACAGTATCTCAATGTTCTCCGGTAAAATGGGGCTTTCATTCTTGACATCAAAATAAATCCCTTTATGGAATTTGACAGTGGATAATGGTTATGATCTGATGTATCGCCATCAAGGATTGGTCTATAACCAGGGGGATAAAAGCGGGATGGTCGGCATACAATTTACTTCAGGGGATGAAGATGAAAAGGGGTGCTTTGCCACATATGATGGAAAGACCGGTTCATTCATTTGGAAAATCGATTTAAAAGAAAGATATGGCGGTACGAATGTTTCCACTGAGAACATCATTTCATGTGATATAGATAATGATAAAAAAATGGAATTTATTTTTGGGACCAACACAGGATACTTAGTTGCCTTAAAAGGTGATCGGTATGAAATTGCCGAGAAGGAAAGAGTTCTATGGGATGTTTCTATAGGAGCATCTGTATCTACTATCGCAATCGGCGATGTATATAACACCGGTAAGAGTGCTGTGGTTTTTGCTGCAAATGACGGGTACATTCATATTGTTACTGATACAGGTGGTACACAAACACAAGAACAAACGCCTGATCTTCATAATAAAAAGTCAGACAGTTTATTTATATTAGTTGGCATTTTACTGGGTACACTTATTATCAGCTATACTTTGGTGATCGTTATAAAACAAAAAAAGGTCTGAAGGATAAGGATATTTGAGTAATCGGTCACCCAATCAAAGGGTGACCGACCTCACAGACATCAATATATCATATTTTTAATCATATCATTCATATGTAGCTTCCGTATTTTCTTCCTGTTTCAAAAAACGCTTGAACATTTTCATATGGTGTTCCGTCTCGGATGGAGTCACTGGTTCCTAAAATAAACCTTCCGCCTTTACCCATTGTTTCAATGGCGTGTTTAGTCATTTCAATCGTTTCATCTTTTGTACCAAAGCGCATTTTGACAAGATCCACATATCCGCTCAGGACAACACGGTCGCCGATTTTTGCCTTTACAACTTCCGGTATGGTATCTCCGGTGGGAGGAGGAGTCAAGGTTGTGATCATATCAATCCCGGAATCTGCGAAATCCTCAATTAAAGGCATCACCTTTCCGTCGTCATAAAAGTGAAAATATGCTCCGTATTGATGAGCTAAAGCCACATTGTCACGTATATGGGGGAGAAACAATTCCCTATACATGTCCGGTGACCAACCGGTGCTCAAACTTGCGTTATACCATGCTTCAAAAAACATAGTAATTCCTTGCTGTAAAGCGTACTCAGCATAGGTTCTGTAAAAATTCTGATACAGTGAAACAGCGTCTTTTAATAATTGTCTGTCGTCGTAATAAAGCAACAACATATTGACAACACCTATAGAGTCAGCCAGCATTGCATCCACTCCGGAATGAGGCCTGAACATGTACAACCCTTCTTGTCCGATGCTTTCGTCAACGGTTTTCAAGTTTCCAACGGGGAAATATTGTTTGTCCAGCAATAGATAATTCATTTTTTCCAGGTCTTTTCGATCCTTGACCATGTGTTCGATGTAATGGGGATTCGGAGACATTCCGTATTCACGACCACCCGGTGCAATGGCAAGCTTCTCTCGAAGACTACCTGACGGTGTTTCATATACCCGGGTTAAATATTGCTTATCGTCTCCGGGCTTTGTTTCATAGGTTTCTGTCAGTTTGACATTTTTACAATAATCAGCGTTCGGAAAGTTTTTCTTCATATAATGATAGATAGCCGACCATGACCCGGGTAAACCGCATCCCACACAAATAATCGGGTCATAATCAAATACTTTCTTCAACTCTAAATCGGTTAATTTTTGCTCCATTAACCAATAAGCAATACGCGGAGAGATAGGAATCGTATCAGGAATTCCACCCTCTAGAACACATAATATTCTTTCTCTTGACGTCATCATATGGTCATTCTCCCTTCAGAGCATTATGATCAACACGGTATATTTTCATCATACCATATATCATGAAGTTGAAATATACATTTGGGTAAATCGTGCTATAATATTTTATATGATTTATTTTCATTATGAATATAGGAGGTCAGCATATGGATTTCGACAAAATGATAAAAAGAAGAAATACAGATTCGGTTAAATGGGATTTGGCAATCTCCCAAAGCCATATGGATGATTTGTTACCTTTATGGGTGGCAGATATGGATTTTGCAGCACCGGATTGCGTTGTAAAAGCTTTAACGAACAGAGCTGCCCATGGGATCTACGGATATACCTACACAGATGAAGCGTATAAAGATGCAATCGTCAATTGGATGACTTCACGTCATCATTGGCATATTGAAAAAGAATGGCTTTTATATACCATAGGCATTGTTCCTGCAATCTATTTTGCCGTGCATGCATTTACAGAACCCGGAGACAGCATCATCATACAGCAACCGGTATATGGACCTTTTTCCAATGCGGTTATAAAAAATAAACGAAAATTAGTCAATTCCTCCTTAATATTTAATGGGGGTCGATATGAAATGGATTTTGATGATTTCGAACAAAAAGTGATTAAAAACAATGTCAAGTTATTCATCTTATGCAGTCCGCATAACCCGGTGGGAAGAGTTTGGACCAAAGAGGAATTATGCAGAATAGGGGATATTTGTGTCAAACATCATGTATTAGTGGTATCGGACGAAATTCATCATGATATTGTTTACAAAGGCAATAAACATATTCCTTTTGCATCTTTAGGAGAAGAATATGCGAATTGTTGTATTACATGCACATCTCCCGGTAAAACATTAAATATGGCCGCTTTGCAAAACGCAAACCTTATTATATCCAATCCTGAAATACGGAACATTTTAAAGACATTTACAGAGAACTTAGGACTCACAGAGCCTGGTCTTATGGGTATGTTAGCATGCAAAACCGCTTATACGGAAGGTCATGATTGGTTGGATGCATTATTGCGATATCTAAATGAAAATAAAGAATATGCGAAGTCATATATACAAAAAAATATACCCAATATACATGCTGTTGATCCGGAGGGGACATATTTATTGTGGATGGATTTCAAAAATACAATGCTTTCCGACCAAGAGTTAAATGACTTTTTGATGAAAAAAGCCAAGGTTCAACTCAATGCCGGTACTTCATTCGGCGAAGAGGGGAAAGGCTTTATGCGGTTGAATTTTGCTTGTCCACGAAGCGTCTTGGTACAAGCACTAGAGAGGATTGAGAAAGCAATTAATTCTACCGGCATATATTAGCAAGATAATCATAAACATAGTTGAATTTTTACAAAAAAATTAATATTGCTTATTATATAAATATGGTAATATAGTAATAAGCATAATAAATAAAAAAATATAGA
>CALCRE010000191.1 GCA_937894465.1 uncultured Clostridia bacterium | reverse complement strand
TACCAGTTGTCAAGACTAATTTACCAGAATCGCATGTTAATATTTAGTCAGCTCTTACATCAGAATATATAACAGGTTAAAAGAATTAAACAAACTAAAACGGGGGTATTGAACATTGGTTAAAATAGCACCATCCATATTGTCGTCGGATTTTTCCGATTTAGGTAATGAAATTAAGAGAGTCGAAGCAGCCGGTGCCGACTATATTCATATTGATGTCATGGACGGACATTTTGTACCGAATATATCAATAGGACCTCCTGTGATCAAAGCCATCAGAAAATATACTAAATTACCTTTCGACGTGCATCTTATGATATCTGATCCGGATCGATACATTGGTGATTTTGCACAAGCAGGTGCAGATATTATTACTGTCCATGCAGAGGCTTGTGTTCATTTGAATCGCACCATCCAATCCATCAAGGAAAAAAACATCAAAGCAGGGGTGGTTTTAAATCCTGCAACACCATTAACGGCATTAGACTGGGTCATCAATGAGATTGACATGGTATTGTTAATGTCTGTTAACCCCGGTTTCGGCGGTCAGAAATATATCGAAAGCTGTACCGGGAAAATAGCGGAATTACGTAAAAAAATCGATGATATGAGTTTGAATGTAGAAATTGAAGTTGACGGCGGAATCGGACCGGACAATGTTGGGCGTGTGGTCAAAGCCGGTGCCGATGTAGTGGTGGCAGGCTCTGCTGTTTTTAAGCACAAGGATTTAGGCGAAGCGGTGCGATTACTTAGAGAAGGAGCTGCTCTGTGAGCGTTGCAGTTATTTTCTTAGCCGGTGAAATCAATGATTACGAAGGTATTTTAAAATATGTCAAGGAAGCGGATTATGTGATGTGTGCAGATGCCGGTACATTGCATGCCGAAAAAATGAATATTGTTCCCGATATGATTCTAGGAGACATGGATTCCATTGAATCAGAACTTTTGGAAAAGTACTTGAAAAAAGGTGTTGAAACTCGTTTGTTTAATGTAGATAAGGATAAAACCGACTCCCATCTGGCTATCGATATTGCGTTTGAAAAAGGATTCGATCACATTATATTGTTAGGTGCGCTAGGTTCATTGCCGGATCACACCATAACAAACATTATGCTTTTGGAATATATATGCACTCGGCAAGGTAAGGGTATGATTGCAACGGACAATGCCCAACTGGTTGTCATTAAGGATCGGATTACCATTACAAATGACGGTTATGACAGGGTGTCGCTGATTCCCATATCAGAGAAAGTCACCGGTGTCACTTGCACCGGATTGAGATATGATTTACAAAATGATGTATTATACCGTGCTGATTCAAGAGGTACGAGTAACCGGTTCCAGGAGGAATCGGCAATGATCGAGATAAAAGACGGTGTTCTTTTGATTGTCAAAGCACGGGAGGTTTCTATATAGTAGAATGAAAGGATAAAAGGAAATGGATTCTGCTCAACTGTTTGAACTCACAGGTAAGGTATGGAAGATTGTTTTAGTGTCGGCTCTTTCCTTTGCCGCATTGCATTTCATCATACAGGGTCTTTTGATTTGGGAAAAACGGTTTATGAATCGGATATTAAGTCATATTGAGTACACCAATGAGTTTGCGGTCAACTATGCTCATGTCAATGATGAAATCTACATAAGGGAGCGGGTCACCAATCGGAATGCCGTTCCCATGCCGACGATCTGGGTGGATTTCAGCACTCACTCCTCATTGGAATTCCCGGGAATCAAATCATCCTTGGTTAATACTTCCAGAGTCATTACGGGATTGTTCTCGTTGGGTTCCGGGCAAAGAATCCTTAGAAACCGAACTATAAAATGCACTGCAAGGGGATTATTCGAAGTCAAAGGAGCCAGTATTTCAGCCAGAGGATTTATATCAGGTGCATTATTTTCACGTTCCGTGGAAACCGGTTCAAGTCTTTGGGTTTATCCTGAATTCATCGATATGAGAACACTTTACCAATTCAATTCAAGCCCAATGGGAAATGTCATGGTAAAGCGATGGATCATGGAAGATCCCTTTTTATATTCCGGCGTCCGGTTGTATCGTCCCGGAGATGCATTAAAAAAAATCCATTGGGGATTGACAGCGAAAAACAGGGAAGTCATGGTAAGGCAAAATGATTTTACCTCTGAAATGAAATTGTGTATTGCGTTGAATATTCAACCGTCTCCTAAGATTTTTGGGAATATTGTAGATAAGAATATTGCGGAAACCGGCATCAAGGTAGCGGCTACATTGATAGATCAAGCCACACAAGTGAATGCTCCCGTGAATTTTCTTTGTAACTCCATTCGAAGAGGAAGCCGGAATCAAATGGAAGTCATCGATTACGGATCCGGTAAAAAGCATTTCGCCACTATTATGGAAAACATGGCGCAACTTTTGATTGATAACAGCAGAACATTGGAAGAGTTAGTGGAATATATTCACGCTAACATCACCGATAGTGCCGTTGTCATTGTTACTCATTACATCAATTATGATATTTTAGCATCAGCCGGTCGTTTAACCGGAAAAGGCAACAAGGTGCAGTTTATCATTCTGGATGAAGAAAGCAAGTACTCTGATATCACCAAACACATTGATGCTATGTTTGTTAGTATGAAAGATGTAGGTTGATGAATGGTGGAAGAAGGAGGATGATCGTCAACTACCCACCACCTAAAGGTAGTGGGCTTGCAAAAGCCCTAGTTGACTAGC
>CALCRE010000190.1 GCA_937894465.1 uncultured Clostridia bacterium | reverse complement strand
CTACGCTTGAAAACGCCGATTTGCTCTATATTTCACGCTCGCTCTTCAAAACTGCAGGATCCGAGATAGGATCCGTCGGCTTCAGAAGGAACTTTACCGCTGACCGTCATGCAGGCCGCCACTTTCCCGTTCTTGTCCTTATACACAGTGGAACCACCTGTTCCGGGTATTCGGGGAAACATGAATTTCTTTTCACCGGTGACAACATTAAATCCTACTACATTCACTTCGGCTGTACCGATGGCGCTATAAACCCATCCGGATGAATCAGCCGCTTGGGAAAAACAATACATTTGGGTTTCATCAATCAATCCGTAATTTTTAATTTCCTTTGTTGTTGGATTAAAAGCATACAAATAAAGTTTGGGATAGTCGGCAAAATAGATAATACCGTCATCATCTTCGCAAAATCCCCATCCGGTCTGGGTTGCACCCCATTCGCCCATATGAATGACAGCGGTGAACTCTTTGACAACCGGATCAAACTCATAGAAATATGCATTGGCTCCGGTATAAAATTTGCCGGCTTGAGATGCAAAAGATTTAAATGGGGCTCCGGATGTGTTGTTTTCAAAGAGGTGTTGTGTAGAAGTATCCTTCTCAAAATCATAACACACTAGAAAACCCAATGACGGCAACACTGCATAAAACTTTCCGTCACTACCCCGAACGATGGCACCGGAGCGAGCTTCGGCTGAGTTGGACGCAACACCCAAACTTTTGATTGTTGCTGTTTCCATGATATCAATTTGGGTTTCCACAGGTTTGGGTTCAGTTTCTTCAAACTTTTCTTTGGTCGTTTCAGACTGTGTTGTGGTCTGTTCCTTGCTGCTTTGTTCTTGTTTTTCCGGATCAGTAACAGCCGGAGCTGTATCTTCTTGGCTGCATCCTATAAAAAGTACTACTGTTGCAATCAAACACATCGCAATGATGATGTATTCTATGTTCATGGCATAGCCTCCAATTCGAATAAAAGCCAAGAATTTTAGTTCTTGGCTTTTTGTTTACTATATGATCTTTTTTAAATACTCACAAATGATGTCTCCTGCTTCCTTAGAGACCGGGCCCGGATGTCCGTAATACTGATGTGCTCTTTTTGCTTCGTAGATAGATTTGTCATACATCTGGCCATAGGGCAGATATCCGTACACACCACCTGAATATCCTAATACAACCGTTTTTCCTTTTCCGAACATTTCCTTGACCTTTAAGCCTAATTCATGGAATATTTCAAATGGCATCGCTACGAAGACCAAGTCTCCTACATTCCATTTTTTGATCACAGGATGGATCTCGGTCATCAAATCACCATTCTCATATCCTTGGATGCATAAATCCGACCACACCACCTTCACGGCTTCCATTTGCAGGTGACCAAAAGAAGGTTTATATCCCTCAGCAATGGACTTCTTGCAGGAGGCAAGAGCTTCTTCCTTGACTTTCTCAAACCCTTCCTTGGTATGATCCGGTATTAAAGGCAACGTAACTTCAGCGGCATGACACTTTATATCCTCATTGGTGTTTTTAAATTCAAATTTAGCATCCATCACAGAATCCGCAAGACGCTCACCGTTTCTTTGGGTTGCTTCAAAATTCCCACGATCACTCGGGTCGATATCTCCGCAACAACCTTGGGTAAAGATCACCGTGACATCATCACCGTATATCTCTTCCAGCTTATTAATGGTAAAATACGGAAAGTCCGCTGTGTAGGTATAGTTATTGCTACCTAATGTAACAGGATGACAACCGTGGTTTACAATCACAGCTCTTAAGCGATCGGTCCCTTTTTCCAAAAGTCGGATCACACCGACTTCCTTGTCAATCATCTCTTGATAAGGTAGCTCCTTATACAATCTGGCAACCCGATTCATCCCTATATCGCATTCCCCGGTCCGATATTCAATGGTTCCCTCAAACTGATTGGAAGCGGCATCCTTTGCCAACTGTATCAAATCCTTTTGCGTTGCTTTCAACCACTTCTCATCCGCCATACCGCATCCGTACAATGTACCGGATGCAGGACCTGCATGAGTGTGTATGGAATGCAATATGATATTGCTCATAGGTATATTTAAAGCATCACTGATCATCAATTCCGTTTGTTTTGAGAAATCCGGATCAAACCCTAATATCTGACAAACAATCAAAATGGATTTGACACCTTTTGATTCCATATAGACTGCACTCATTTTCAATTGATCATGTAAATCAATAGCTCCCGTAGCTCTTCCGCCATATCCGGTCATCTGCATTCCTATAGGCGTTCTAACATCCGTTTCGGCAATTCCTATCCTCATACATCTAATCCTCCTTTAAACTCTAAGTTTAAACCATTTTAGTCACATATTATAAAGCTCCTAAATTCCATTATAGCACATCATATTCCCTGTTTAATGATCAATTAAAACTTTGAAAAGGTATCTGTAAATCCCTCATCCGTTTCCACACGGGTAGGGTCGGAAACAGAGACTTGGGGACCATAGATATATGGTCTCATAGTGGCTGAAATAGAATATAGGACGGCGGTACTCAACTCCACCCATATCCTCACCCTCTTTCCCGTCAATTCATGAATACTTCTATTTTTCCATCGGGGGACAACATCAAGATCATCTCCTGTAAAGGGCTGACAATCATCCAATGAAAATCCTTCTATGGGCTTGGAAGATGCATCGGTTACAGCAAAACGAACCTGACCGAAAGGCGCATTGATATTGAATGTCAAGTCATCTTTTAATAGCTCAAAAGGTTTGGTAATGACCAAGCCGTCCCTTCCCACACCATCTAATCCACAGAAACCGTCCCTTCGAATGCGGTAAAAGTTCAAACGAATGATTTTCCCTTCCATTAAATCATACAGTCTTTTGTTTTCGTTGCTTGAACCATGAATTCCTCGAGATGCACTACTCAATAAAATCCATGCATCCTTTTCCTTTGTCTCAATCATTCCGCTAAAATTTAATTGTGTGTGCCCGAATTCAGGAGGCGCCGGTCTTTCCACAATAGGCTTTCCGGTGGTATGCATCCAATTTACACCGTTATAGCTGTATACCAATTCGGTGTCCATATATCCGTACATTTTAGGGCTGGCCGTATCATTTGCTTGGGTATGAAAACGCCATAAATGACCCAAAAACATGCCATCAAACCATCCGGCCCACATGGCGTACAATTGGACCATTTCGTTCTCATCGGCATATACAGCGCCCGGATGAATCACTGTCATGGGACGGTTCCAAGAATTTAAATCAGCAGATTCCATCATGGCAATCCTGCGGTCGATGTTGGATGCTCTCATATACATCATATACTTTTTAAACACCGGGTTATATGTGATGCAATTGTAGGTATCACTGGAAAAAGGATATATCATCTTCGGTTTTTCTTGTTCCCAATTCACGCCATCCGGTGAGGTATATACAACCAAGGGTCTTTCAAAGGGTGTTCTTGCTTTATCATGTACGTATTCACCCATGGTGCAAGCTTTATATAACTTGGACCCATTCGTTTCATAAGAATCCCGGTACACACATGTACCATGGATGCCTTGCTTACCACCTCGAATCACAATTTTGTCATCCGACCAATTTAAACCATCGTCGCTTTGAGCAAGAGCCAAATGTCGATACCCGTCATTTGAAAAGTCCGGCATGACCTCATACCATAATTGATATTTTCCGATTTCGGGGCACCATGCTATGGAGGGATATATTCCGGCACGATCAAAGGTGCCGGAAAGAACCGGGGTATACCAAGTTCTTTTGACACCTTTACGTACATCAATCCAATAATCATCAAAAAATCTTAAAACTGTTTTACTCATACTTGCCCAATTACCTTTTTCATATAAGCGACACTCTCGGGAACGCCGATTGTTTCATCTTCAACACCTTCGTATTCCAAAGCGATGTATCCGTCATACCCGACTTCTTTTAACACTCTCAAACAACCCAAGTGATCAACGTCTCCTTGGCCGACAATGCATGACTTTGTTCCCCAACCCCAAGGTTTGCTCGGATCAGGAATCTTTTTAAAGTCTTTAAAATGAACATAAGCGCAATAATCACGGGCGATTTTAGTGCCCTCCACACCTTCTTGACCACCTGACATGTAGTTTCCCACATCAATGGTGGCTTGAACATAATCCGAACCTACAGCCTTCAGCATTTCAACTTGCTCTTCCCCGGTGCAAGGCAAGCCCCCGTGGTTCTCCAAAGCCAGCACCAAGCCCGATTCCTTCGCCTTTACCGACAAGATACCAAGTGCTTCAATGACTCTTGCAAAAGCATCGGATTTTGCTTGTTCATCAACCTCCAATCGCTTCAAGCCCCCTCCGAATATTCTGGATACAGGAGCTCCCACTTCAGAAGCCACATTCATCCACTCGATAGTTTTTTGAATCTCTTCTTGGAATTTGGCTTGATCCGGAATATTGAAATTTGTGGACAAGGACAAACCGGACAATGTCAATCCACTTTTTTTCAAAGCGGCATTCACGCGTTTTGCAGAATCCTTAACGTCTCCTAAGTACCGCACATGAAAGTCCAATGCTTGAACATCCAAAGCCGCAACCTCATGACACAACCTGTCCAAGTCCCACCCCTCGGCGACATAGCGTCGATGAAAACTATAGTGACAAATGGATATCTTCATTTTGTACCCCCTATTTTAAACACTTTTTATACTTCGACCGTTTTTCCGGCTTCGATGGACATTAGATTCCCGCCGATTTCAAACCAAAGCTTTCTACCGGTAGGGTTTTTAATCCTCTTTCCGTCTATGCTGAAAATCAATCGGTTATAGTCCTGCACATATTCAAAAATTTCCATGTTAGTAGCATACCAGACATCATCTCGGTTTCCCACCGTCTCGGCAAAATCTCCAATGGAATGCCAGTTGTCATTGGATTCGAACTCATAGCTGTGACCCCAAACAAAGAATAGATAAGGATCGCGAATATTTTGTTCCTTGATGAAGTTGGTTGCTAATTTTCTTAATTCCGGTGACCGATGATGACATGTTGCGGGCAGTCTCAACCAGTCGGAGGGTATGGCAAAAGAATGGGTGGACACTGTGGTTCTTGCATATGCAATACCGCAGTCCTTTAAAGCTTCCACAACATGCTGCGAGGTATCACCGTAAGGATAAGCCATCCCTCGCGCAATGGTTCCGAATTGCTTTTCTAAGTTTTCCCGGTCCTTCATAACCTCATAGATCACCCTGTCTTTTGGTAACCGACTTAAAAACGGATGAGTCAATGTATGAACGGCCACTTCATGTCCGGAATTCAAAAACAGTTCGGTGACTTGATTATAGGTCATTCGTCTGTGAATTTTGCCGGCAGGATGTTCCGTTCCTTCCGGTGAATACAAACCGCTGTTCACATTGAATGTCCCTTTCAAACCGTAGCGATCCATAATGTTTAATAAACGTATGTCTTGCTCTACTCCATCATCATAGCTGAGTGTAAGAGCTTTTGCTTTTCCTCCCGGATATCTTAGAAACAAATTTGACATATTTAGTTCTCCATTCACTTAATATCTTCTCTCCTAATATTATATATCAAAACCATCTGTCAAATCACAAAATTTTGCATTTCCACACAACTTTACATAATAAGTTTGCAAATATTTCATATTTTCTTTATATACTCACACAAAGGTCTGTTGCTGCAACATTCGACTATACCCTTAGAACCGGTGTCCCTTTCGATTACTCCTAATTTGCAAAAAGGACAATGTTGTTTTGTTCTTAATTCCGGGTTCTTTATCATATCTTCTTCCAGTTCTTTCACAAACACTGATTTATCATTCCGATCCACTAATAAATATACTCTTGCTTTTGCTCTGGTCAATGCCACATAAAAAAGTCTTCTTTCCTCGGCGTAAGGATAATGCTCGCTACGATCAATTAACAAATCCATAACCGAATCATCAGTCATCTTACTTGGAAACCCGAATTTACCTGCTGAGTTATTCAAAATGAAAACTACATCCGCCTGCAACCCTTTTGATTTATGAACCGTCATAAACTCAATATCCATATCCGGGCGACGAGCATATGAAATAAAAGTTTGACCGGAACCTGTTTGCTTTAAAGTAAGCCCCGACCCTAAAAAAGAATGAATATCGTCACGATACCTACCTAACAATAGAACCGAATTCCCGGAAGGTACCATTTTCAACACTTGGGTTAATCGTCGTGTCAAATCACCTTTATGAACCGAATATATAAAGTGTATGGCAGGAAGTGAGTCGTCTTTGCTACAAAGAAATTGTTTTTTAATTTGATTCTTGTTTTTAAGTACAAAGTGGCTGCTCACTGCGGCTAAATGTGAATTGAAGCGATAGGTAGTGCGAATAAAGGATCGCTCGGTAGGTCCGAGAAAATGCTCAAACCCCACAAACAAATTGATATTGCTCCCTGCAAAACGGTAAATGCTTTGCCAATCATCCCCCACACAAAAAAGACTTGCATGGCAGACATCCTTGACGGATTTGATTAATCGATACCGCGGTACCGATATATCCTGGTATTCGTCAACAATAATATATCGATACTTTTTAGAAAGCTTTCCTTCTTGGACATAGTTCGCCGCTTTGTTGATCATATCATTAAAATCAATGGTTTTTGTTGTTTGAAGCTGTTCTTCATATGCATAATAAATCGGAGCCAAAATGTTTAAAAACAATTGATTTCTTTTTTGATGGTAAGCATCTGTTTTGGAATTTTGCCGGCTCAACTCTTGCACCGTCATATCATTGGCTTTCATGTGGGTCATGAATGTAGCAGCTACGGATACAAACCGTTGAAGATTGTCTTTTGTACTGATCAACCCCCATATCGTTTCAGGTGACATAGGGGAAAATTTTACTTTGCGATCAAGTAGTTTTTGCTCTAGATTATGTAACAGAACACCTTGCAATAGTTCGTAAGAATAGGTTTCAACCGACTCAAGCCCATACATTGTATGGAGCTTTCTCATTTCATTCACATGCCGACAGCATATTTTATCGGGATCATTAATGGAATAGTGCTCTATGACAATCCGGTATTCCGGAAGATAAATCATTGGCTTATACATTCTTTTTTTCCTTAACCTATGTTTCTTTCGGTTTGTTTTGATATAGGGGCGGATTTGGTAACAGATCCCGTTCGTAAATAAGAAGTCGGCGATAAACATTTCCTCAAAGGTTAAAACATCTTCATTTTGTAATGTCCTGATCCTCTGGTCAGCCAGATAGGATCGATATTCCGTTTGATTTGCAAAGTCATGAACGCTTTTGTATTCTTTCATATAGGACATAAAGTACTCGTTTAACAAATGCAAGTAATATGGTTCCTTCACAATCTGAGGAGCACTTGTCTTTATAAAATCCTCAAGCCGGATATCCGTCAAACAGGGTTGCTTTCCTTCCGTTTGGGCAATGATTTCCTTACCCAATTTATGAAAGGTGAAAACATCCGTCGGTCGATCAATTTCCTTTTGTATCCTATGTCTTAGTTCGGCAGCAGAAGCATTGGTAAAAGACAGAATCAACAACTCCTCCGGGCGATAACCAAGTCGTTTTATCAGGTATTTGACTTTACCCACAATGACTGTGGTCTTTCCCGACCCGGCGCCGGCGATCACCAAGCTGTTGACCTCATTTTTAACAATACATTCCCTTTGATAGGAGTCAAGAGCACGACCTTCCACATGATCAAACATTTCTTTACAAATAGCTAATTCAGATTCTATATACGAGCTATTAACCCTTCTTCTTGTTTCCTCAGGTGTCCGATAGGTGTCCAAAAAGGCTTGGATGACACCGAAAGATTTGATCCGGCGTGTTTGATCTATCGTTATTTTTAGCGGTTCGTACTTTTTGATCCATTCTCCTTTTGCAACTAAATCAACATACTTGCCTTTCTGACCGACAAACACTTTAACCGCTTCATCTGCACAAACCAAAAGATTGTTGACCAACGCTTTTCTTTCTCGCCGTTTCTTCCGTACGCAAAACAGAGCATTCAACAGACCTTCTAATATTTTTATCATTTGTATCTCCAAAAAGAGTAATCATTACAAATTAAGTGTATCTTAATTCTCACTCCTTCTCAAGCCTTCCTTAAGGTTTTTGGATGATTTGTGAACAACTATACTGTAAAATAGAAAGAAAAAAGAAAAATCAATAAAGGAATCCCTATGTTGTGGCGTCTATAGTTGTAGGAGGCGGGAAAATGCAGACATGGATCAATGAACACTACAAAAGAATCTTCGGACTCATCTATATAAAAACAGGATCCTTGGCGGATGCACAAGACATCACCCAGGATACCTTCTTGACTGCTGTCCTTAAAAAAGACAGTTTAAAAAATCCGGACAGTTTAAGAGCTTGGTTGGACTCCATTGCTCGAAACAAAACGGCTTCTTTTTACCGGGCAAAGAAAAAGGAAAAGGACAACGTCTCTTTAGACAATGAAAAACACCCGGATTACCCGGATGAGAAACCAAATCCGGAAGACCGGGTTTTAATGGATGAGTTACAGGATCAGCTGTATCAATGTATCCTACGTTTGCCGGAACACATTGCCTATGTGACTATATTGGGCATTGTATGCGGTCTGTCCCAAAAAGATTGTTCTGAAATATTGAACATCCCGGTCACTACGGTTAATAATCGCCTTTATAAAGCAAGACAATTATTGAAAAGAGAAAGGGGATTTTTTATGGAAAGAAGTACGGAACTTTTTGAAAAGCTGTTTTCGGATAGCCGATCTAAAGTCGACAAGGTGTTGGCTTATATGAACGAAATTTATAGAGCCATCAATGAAAAGGACTTTGATCGAGCCGAACAGATCTTGTTAAAAGCACCTGTTCTGGCCGGCGATAGTGTTGAAGCACATCTGCACATCGCCCATCGTTGTCACTATATAAACCAAGTGGAGTACGCATGGTTTAAAAGAAAAAGGGAGCGTTTGTTTATCCTGGCGGAGCAAGAGTTCAAGCTTGCCGAAAAGCTTGATTTTAAAGGGTATGTCGATCTGGATACAAACGAAGATGTACCAAAATATGTACATTACTATTTCATGGCGGAAGTATACGTAAACTGGGGCAAATATGACAAGGCTTTAGAGCATGCCCGAATTGCAAAAGAGTTAGGAAAGCAAAACAATTTCATAGAAGGAGAAATATTCGTTGCTCAAGAGCAATATGACAAAGCAAAGGATTTCTATTTACAAGTATTAAAAACCGAGCTTTCTCCCTATGACAAGCAAATGATTCTAAATCGCATCACCCTTTGCTACAGAAAGCTAGATCATAAAGAAAAGGTACTGGAATGGTTGCTGAAAGAATACGAGCATCTACTAGACCGTAATGAAATCACTCAGTCCGGGTCCGGGTTTGATTTAGGTGAATATGAGTACAACATCGCAGCACTTTATGCAAAAAATAATGATCCGGTAAATATGGTTACCTATCTTGTAAAATCTATCCGGCGCGACCCCACTCGAATACAAGACATCAGGAAAAAAGGAAGTGTGTTTGAACCATACAGAGAATTTCCGGCATTCCGAGTTCTAATTACAGAAGATTAGTGCATCATACCCATCTAAAGGCAAGTCAACTTGAATTGCTTTCGGATGGGTATGTATTAACCACTTATATCTTGTTGTTCCTCATATTGGCTTGCCGCAACCCTTACAGAACTTTGCGTCCTCATCGTTAAGGCCGCCACAGCTTTTGCATCTGATTTTTATAACTTCTTTTCCTTGTTGAGACTGAGCAATTTTGTTCACAACATCAATATTGCTAAGAGCATCATTGATCATTCCACCTTTTGCTTCATTAAAAGGCTTCAAATCTTCCCGTGCTTTCTCCGGATCAAGTAATAAACCGGAACCGGCAGTGCCTCTAGCACCGATGTTCTTCACCAAAGCTCCTGCAATTAACAAAACCATACCGACCACAGCATTGCCAAAGGGCGGTAGCCTGCTGCCAAAGGGGTCATTCATCATGGTTGCAGTAAAAAAGAATACTGAAATAAATAGAATGAATCCTAAAACCATCATACCGATTCCGATGTAATAAGTGACTTTTCTTTCTTTTGATATTTTAGACATACAATCACCTCGAACTTCATTATATCACACAAATCCAAAGCATATTTCCTTTACCCGCCATAAGGTCGATTAAACACACCCACAATGCTTGAAGAGTGTTCCCACCGATTTTGTTTGGGTGGAGTTTCACCGCTTTTCCGAGTTTCCTGTTCAAATACATAGGGCGGATCAAGTTTCGGCACATGGAAACTTGCAGGATCTTTTAGATAACGGGTCATTGCATCATATGCACCTTGACGAATCAATTCCCTGGCTTTTTCAGGATGAGTATGAATAGCCGCTAAATTCTGATTACGGTATTGGTCGGTATCACATTCAGAACCCATCCCCGGTGTCAAACCTCGTTTTACTGCAACCGTTTCAATTCCTGGCACTAAAGCTTTGGCTTCCTTTGTAAAAGCTAGGTCTCCGGATCCAAATATTGGAGTTGTGCCTAACTCAGAGCAAATAAATACGGCCATGCCAAATTCACCGATGGAAATACCGTTGAGCCTTTTATCCAACACATTAAACCAACCGGTGTGACTTATGTGACCATATTCGGTTCCGGCTTTTGGGTGTTGACCCACCACCGCAAAGCAATCAAAGCCTTCCCCTAATCCGCCGGGGTATGGGTAGGGGCTCCAACCTCGCCGATATTCCACCCTTTTGTCAAGAAGTTCTAATGTCAGTCCACCGTAGCCATGACCGTCAGAGACTTGAATATAGTCTGCTCCGGCTGCAAAAAAACCTTCTATTGCGGCATTGACTTCTCGTGTCAAAAGCTCCTTACCACGTTCATAATACTGTCCTTGAGGCGTGACCCAAGTATCATGGTCAATGACACCGGCCACTCCTTCCATGTCTGTTCCGATTAAGATTCTCATCACGCAATACTCCTTGTTCTTTATTGTCCATAAGGACGATTAAATACTCCTATGATACTGGAGGGGTGTTCCCATTTGTTTTGCTTTGCAGGAGTATCACCGTTTTTTCGTGTGATTTGCTCAAGTACATAAGGTGGGTCCAGTTTCGGTATATGGAAACTTGCAGGATCTTTTAGATAACGGGTTAATGCATCATATGCCCCTTTTCTAATCATTTCCCGAGCTTTTTCAGGATGAGTATGTACTGCTGCCAAATTCCGATTGCGGTATTGGTCGGTATCACATTCGGAACCTTGTCCGGGGGTCAAGCCCCGTTTGACGGCAACTGTTTCAATTCCTTTCACCAGAGCTTTGGCTTCTTTTGTAAAAGCAAGATCACCGGATCCGAATATAGGGGTGATGCCAAGCTCAGAGCAGTTGAAAACGGCTGTACCGAATTCACCGATGGAGATACCGTTAAGCTTGGTATCCACCACATTGAACCAACCGGTGTGACAAATATGTCCGTACTCCGTTCCGGCTTTCGGATGTTGACCAATCACAGCAAAACAATCAAAACCGGCCTCCAAACCACAAGGGTACGGACCCGGTCCCCATCCCCGCTGGAATTCCACTCTCGGATCTAGCAACTCGAATGCAATGCCGCCATATCCGTGACCGTCGGTAACAAGAATATATTCCGCTCCGGCTGCAAAAAAACCATCAATTGCAGCATTGACTTCCCGTGTCAACAGTTCCTTACCTCTTTCATAATATCGCCCTTGGGGTGTAACCCAGGTATCATGGTCAATGACTCCGGCAACGCCTTCCATATCCGTTTCGATCATGATTCGCATAGCCAACACTCCTTTTATCTTTATATATTTCAGTTTTAAAATACCATAGAACTATACTTATGTCAAAATGAACCTTTTTATGACTACAAAAATTTTAAGGCTTTTTTATAAATATCAAAACTTTACGAATGTGTGTTACGTCTATATATTAAACCGACACGGTACCGTACAAAAGAAGGGAGCTAATCATTACAAATGGAGGAAGCCGGCTTAACAAATATTATTACAGAGTATGTTATACATAACAAGGAGCAACTCTATCGTCTTGCTTTTAGCTATGTAAAAAATCAAGACGATGCATTGGAGGTGATGCATGAATCAATAACCAAGGCATTTTCAAAAAAGAATACACTGAAAACACCGGAATACCTAAAAACCTGGTTTTACAGGATCATTGTGAATACTGCAATGGATATGCTTCGGAAAAAGAAGAGAGTTGTTGTATCAGATCACGAAACCCTTTCCCTTTATGAAGCGGGCATTCCGGACCAATATACTGATATGGACTTGCAAAAGGCATTAAATAACTTACCTATTCAATATCGTAGCATTGTGGTGTTAAGGTATTTTGAAGATTTGGAGATCAAGGAAATTGCAGAGATTCTAAATGTAAATATGAATACGGTTAAAACGCGTTTATACAAATCTCTTAAAATGTTACGCATCCAAATAGATGATGAAAGAAAAGGAGAATAAATTGAATGAATAATCAATTACAGAAACTTAAGAAAGAATACATGAATGCACCGATTCCCGAGGAACTGGATTTCACCGTTCAAAAAGCAATAAAAGAAGGTGTATGGTTTAGTAGAAGGAAAAAGTGGGGTTTTCATAAGATCAAGGTTACAGCGGCCTCCGTGGCAGCAGCCTTTTTGATCATGATTGCAGGAGCCAACAGTAGTATGGCATTTGCAGCGGCACTTTCAAAGATCCCTGTTGTGGGCGATATTATTAACGTGCTGACCTTCAGAGAATATCGCATAGATGAAAAAACGTACGACTCTCATATAAAAGTACCTGAAATAAAGGGGTTGGAAAACAAGGATTTAGAAAATAGCTTGAATAAAAAGTACTTGGACGAAGGAAAACAATTGTATGAGGATTTCATAGCGGATATGGGGAATCTGAAAGAAAACGGCGGAGGACATTTGGGTGTCCATAGCGGATATACAGTCGTGACAGATAACGACAGGATTTTATCGATCAGTCGCTATACAGTCAATACAGTAGCCTCATCCTCAACAACGATGAAATATGACACCATCGACAAGGTAAACGAGGTTCTCGTTACTCTGCCAAGCCTTTTCAAAGATGATAGTTATGTAAATATCATCAGTGAGAATATTAAAGAGCAGATGGTAGATGAAAATGAATCAGATCCTAATAAGGTCTATTGGGTTAAAGGGATCGAACAGAGTTCCTTAATTGATTTATTTGAAGAAATCTCCCAAGACCAAAATTTCTATATCAATTCTGAGAATAAATTGGTGATTTCCTTTGATAAGTATGAGGTTGCACCCGGGTATATGGGGATTGTAGAATTTGTTATACCAACCGAAATCCTATCGGAACTCTTAGTTGGAGATGCCTATATCAAATAAACATTTACAAAAATCAGAAGATTGTTGTTAAGAAAGGGGAGAGAGGGCCTTTGTTCTCCTCCCCTTTCTTGAGGCGAACCGTTATGTTAATACTATAGTTTCAAACAAATCAAGCTTGGGACATTTTATTGTTAACCCATCCTTTTCTATTTGAACAGGTAATTCTATTCCGGAAACCAAAGCGCGTGCTCGCTCTCTATTCGTTTTAATATGTAATACAATGTTTTCATTTGGTATTATTTTTTCAAAAGGTCTGCTAATTCCCCCTGAGAAATTAATCATATGGATCATTTCCATTGATCCATTGTTGCTTTGTCGATAAGTCATTTCTACACTATGCTCCATATTTTCTACAACAATGTCCCTTTTGCTTAACATACAGAAAAGGTTTCGTAGAATTTTACGTATATCCGATTGCTTATAATTCCAAAACAAGTCACCAAAAACACCTGCCATATAAACCGCTTTTCCTTTTCCATAATGATTCACAGTGATTGCAGGATATTCGGAAGGTACAATCTCACTGCCATCCCATCCTTTGAACTTTTTAGAATAATAGCTGATTACCTCTGCATCTACGGCTTCAACTTCCGTACTGATTAAAGGCGCAGGTAAACGGTCAATGGATATGTCTTCAAAAGTACTATGTTCGGCTTGGCGGAAAAAGTAGAAGTGAGGATAAGGTTTTAACGGGGTTCTCAGCATCTTTATACCAAACAAATCTGATAAACTCGGTTGGGTATTTCTCGTTCCGTTTTCATCACACATGGACGTTTCAAAGCTCGAAATTACATTGCCTCCATTTGCAACGTAATCTCTTAATCGTTCATCAAATTCAGCACCGGTGCATCCGACATTCGGAAGAATTAATAATTCATATTTCGATATGTCCTCACTGCGTACACTTTCCTCATCTATAATGTCACAAGGAATATGAGCTTTGAGCAATGCATCATAAAAACCGTTAAATTCCTCTTTTATATCCCCTACCTTATCGCCTTTTTGACCGCCTTGGGTAAAATCACCATGGTAAACAGAAGGTTTTGAATAATAGTTGATGGAGTCTTCAGGCCAAACAATAGCGACCTTGGCCAATGATTTGGTAATAAAATAATAATCTCGATTGTCAGAGAAATATTGATAATCCTTTGCAAGAGCTCTTGCTGCAGGTTGGTCTTTAAACCAATGAAAACAAGAGAACCATACACCGGCACCATGAATGACAGGTTGAACATTAGCTAGGCGGAGCTCCGGCTCGGAGATATAATAACTTCTCCAAGGGCTATGTGCAGGACTATTTGCCACCATGACCGGCTTTCCTGCTGCTTGGGTATGGTAGTATTTTGCGTTAGATCCTTGTCTCCAATAAGGTTGTGTTGTCAATGAACCGCCTACAAATCCTCCTTCTGCTAAAAGAATGTCCTCATCTTTCATCAAAATACGATTATTACGACCTACCACATAATAGGGTTCGTCACGTTTACCGGAATTGCCGTATAACGCGACATCAGGCCTTATTTCTTTAATAGCCTTATTGCAGTATTCCATGAACCTTCTCATGCTGTCTGCTTGGAAAAAAGCCAGTTTTCTAAGTTCAGGATTTCCCGGTTCTTTTTCAGGCATTTGAGTGCCGTACTGTTCCATATATAACTTACGGCAATTTGGACAATAGCATGCTTTAGGATATATGCAAGGACCGTCAAAGAAAATGCCGTTTATGGGATACTTGCATAAATCGAGACAGACATCTCGTACCCAATCCCGCCATGATGAATTCACGCAAAAGGTCGTTTCAATTCCATACAAGTCATCAATCGTGCTACCGTCATACCGTATTTGTCTCCATTCAGGATGTTCCGCCCCAAAATCGGGTTTTATGGCATGTGTATTGAAATAGACAATGGTCTTATAACCTGCAAGTATTGATTTTTCAAGATAAGCACCCAAGTAATCTCTACCGATTCTTTTAAACTTGTTTGAATTAAAATAGCAAACTCTGTTGGTCAAATGACCGTCTATGAAGCCCAAGCCATGGGTTTGCAACGCGTTAGAAGACTTTATGTGATCCACTTCAAGTTTTGGATCAGTATGTACTTGCCAGTCATTTCCACTTGAAATACCGGGTAACGTCGCCATGTTTTGTTCGTACATTAACAACGGCTCTTTCTCCCACCATCGAACGTTATCTTTGTCAATCATTTTCTACCCCCTCCAAAACAACAACAGGCGGTCATGTAGTATAAGTGACACAACCGCCGTCCATTTTATAGGAATACTGATTTCCCTGTCTCAAAGGATTTTAAGAGGCTTAAGCCTACTTTTAGGGCTTCCTGTCCGTGTTTTGCCGAAACCTTGGGTTCTTTGTCCTGTATGATGGTATCGATAAAATCCCCCATTTGGTCTGCAAACATGTCATTGCGATCATAGGCAAAGGGTTCTTCGATTCCATTTTCGCGATTTACGGTCAAGTATTGTACATCGGGGTTTTCGGACGTTAAGGGATTTTTATTCGGTGCATTAAATACAAGGGCACCTTCTTGCCCTAAAACATCATGGACACTTCCACCTCTTACACCTCTTTTTAAACCCCAAGACCACATAAGTTGCAAACGGTCTCCAGATTCATACACCACCTCGGCAATCCCGGTGTCCACACCGGTGCGATCCGGTTGAATGGTGGATCCATGTGCCGATACATAAGCCACCTTGCCGAACATATAGTTTCCAAAATCATAATTGTGAACAGCCCCGTCTAGAAACGGACCACCACCTAATTCTCTTTGGAAAAACCATGTACTCGGTGCCCCATAACCTGCACTGGCCGAACGCCAGACTACCGGTTTACCAACCGTGCCGCTTTTGACAATTTCTTTGAACTTCAACCATTGGTTGTCATATCGTCTGACAAAGCCCAATTGAAGTTTCACACCCGCTTTTTTACAAACCTCTTCCATTTCATATGCATCTTCCATGCTCATACACATGGGTTTTTCACAAAATACATGTTTTCCGTGACGTGCAGCTGCTAAAACCAAATCATGATGTTGATATGTGGGGATACAGACACTGACCGCATCAATGTCATCCCTTTTTAGCACTTCGTTATAGTCTGCAGCCACATCCTTTATGCCGAACTGCTCTTGGGCCGATTTTCGACGTTCTTCCAGAAGATCCACAACCACCGTCACTTCTACCTTATCTTCATGCTTTTTATAGCTTCGGACATGTACAGGTCCGATTTGCCCGTAACCTACAACCGCCACTCTGACTTTACGCATAATCCATCTCCTCCACATAACATAGAACTATATTTCAAGCATAGACAAAATATGGTTATTGGTCAAGAGTATTTATGGTTGAAAAAATGGACTAGAGGGTATTAATTATTTTGTTTGGTTTATATTGCTATTTTGTGTAAGTATGTGTATAATCGCCTTGTATAAAACCGTTCTTTTCTATATATCGACGGCTTTATATTATTTATTGGCTTTTTTGATACTTAAAAAAATTTATCCTAATTTAGGGAGGAATTCATGAGGGCTTTATTACATTACTGCTTCAAAGGAGCAAAAACATTCAAATCGCTCCTAGCCATTGTACTTGTCATTACGTTTTTAGTTCAAGCCACATTCCCACCGGTATCAGCTGCCATGCAGCAGAGTTCATCAGAAAAAATTATAAATGATGATCAAATGGGTGCGGCATTCTTGGAAACTGAGGCAAAAGGGGTTTTGAGAGTTCACCCTCTTGGGGAGTTCGATACCATGATTCTTTTTCCAACATCGACAGCCTATCTTTCTGTTACAGGAACATCAACGAACGGATCCGCTTTTGCGGAAATCATTCCGGTTGAACAGTACGCCGAAGAGTTTGATGTAGTATTGCCTTACGGAGAATACCTGATCACAGCTCATTATGCTACATTGACCGAAGGATTTGATCATTATCCAAGCTATTTCATGTCCAAACAAGTGACAGTCAACGAGGAAACCAATAACCTGGAAACCACACAGATCGGAGGAATGGGTGTTGCCAAAATGGCGGTGAACACTTTGACAGCAGGCACCACCGTTGCATCCGTATGCCTTTATCCTGAAGGTCGCAACAGGTCCACGCCCACATACATACAACCGGGATCGGCAGCAAAGTATGTTTACATCACTCCGGGTTCCTATGATATGATCATTGCAGTAACCGACGGTAACCATGCATATTTCCTTTCCACATCTTTTATTGCCGAACCGGATGAAGAAATAACCGTCAATGCCGATCTGAATTTTACCGCTTCCTTCACTCCGAATAAAACCGAATATTCACCGGGGGAAAAGGTTGACCTTACATGTAATATAGTGGACTCCTTCGGGAACCGCTTAATCGGTAAAACCACCGGATTGCCCCTTCTCCCATTCTCCTCGGGTTATACTTTTTCAGACGAGGCACCTGTTGTGGAAATAAAGAATGAAACAGGTGATGTAAACTATTCCGATACAAGAAAGGCAAACAACGCTGCCCTTTATGAATATTGGGCAAGTTGGAGCCCTAACATCCACACTGAACTGTTCCCCATGCTCTCATTAGACAGTACATATGACACTTCAAGCTATATCATTCCTGCTAATGACCCCGGAGGAATCCGTACAATCAATGTAACAATAGGAGAAGGCCCTCACACCTTATCCACAAATCCGGCAAGCTTTCATATTAAAGGAGAGATTGGAAAACCGGTTTTGGATCCTTTGCAATCTCCCATTAATGCAAGCAGTATTGTTATAACCGGAACCGCAGCACCGAATACGAATGTCACTCTTTCCTGCTCATATAACCTGGGGGCAAGCGTGAGCATCGGGTCAGCGACATCGGATCCTGCTACCGGAAGATTTTCATTTATATATACACCGGCACAAGACGGAACCTATACATTCACAGCAAATGACTCCGTTCCTGTCTCTGTGGTCATAGACCGCACTCCCACCGGTGCACCGGTCAATCTTACAGGCACCAAAAATGAACAAGGTGGCGTCACATTAACATGGGAAGCACCGGTCGGTGAAGCTCCCGTAAAATATGAAGTTCTTCGCGATGGTACTTCATTGGGTATGGTAACCGGCACTACCTATGTAGATTCCATTGTAGAGACAAACAAAGAAATTACATATACCTATTTGGTTTATGCGTATGACCCCCTCCTGAACCGTTCAGACAAAGCTGAAACAACCGTTGTCATCACATTGCCGGAGGAACCGGTGGAGCTTGTCATATCTGATGTTTCTTGGCAAGGGTCTTGGGATCGAAGCAACCATATCAACATGCAATCGACCATCCAAGTAACGGTTAAAGGCACACCGGAAATGGATTCCAATTTTGATTTGGAGTATATCGATCAAACGGGTGCGACACAAACCCTAATCACCCCCATATTTGAAATCAAGGAATCCGACGGAAAAGGAACCGGAGTGTATGAGGGAGCTGTGTATCTGCCGGAAGGTACGACAAAACTTGTCAAGATCACCGGTCGGGTCATAAGCGGTTCACAAAAAAGTGAAAAAGAAGCAATCGGTCTGCCTGCTTTAGTGAACTCCAACTTAACCGTCACATTGACCGGAGTAAACTCTGAAATTCGAGATACCGTGATAGGAGCAGAGTTATCCGTTTGGAGTCAAAGTAAATACTCCGGTGCAAAGGTAAAAGTTACCGATACACTACAATGTAACTTTACAAAATTGGTTCCGGCAGATGATTATGTGATCAAACTGACAATTGGTAACAGAGTGATTGCGCAATCAGACGGAAATACCTTGTTAGCGGGAATCAAAAATAATATCGATTTACCTGTGACAAAAACTCCTGCCTCTTTGGATGTATGGGTGGTAGACCGGGAAGGAAACCCAATCAAACTTGCAAACGTGAACATTTTTATGAAAAGCACTGACAACGTTTTGGCATGCGGAATGACCGATGAGAATGGAAAAGCTTTATATTCACTGTATTCGATTGACGATTCGGAACATTTTTTAGAAGGGGTATATGCAGGAGATGAATTGATTATTCGCATATACGTTTCTGAATACCAGAAATATGTAACCCCGGTAAAACTACAAAGGACATTGGAGCCGGGTATCAATAACCTCACCGTCACGACCTTAGAACGGGGTAAAGCCACGATTAAAGGTACAGTTTACACAGAACACGGAGAGACCCTATCTGCTGCAACTGTTACGGTTTATTGCGATACCGATGGTGGCTTATCCATTCCGTATTCTGTCCTCAGTGATGCAAACGGCAAATATTCATTGGAAGTATTATCCGGCAAAGCCCGTGTTGTGATTAGCCATACCTTGTCAAGAAGCAAAGAATTCACCATTGAACCTCTTTTAACCGGAGAAACCCGTAAAGAGAGCTTTTGGTTCCCCATTGAAAGAAAAATATTGATGGATATAAAGTTCAAAGATATCGGTGAACCGGAAGGTTACAATGATCTTCTCAAGGAACAGAAGGTTAAACTTACCGTTACGAATAAGGGGACGCTGGAAAATCCCAAAAATGATACCTTTGTCACCGCAAGAGGTGATGACCGGTATTTGTCCGTTCCTAACGCCGAACCCGGAGACATCATTGAAGTGGTCGTCGATGGTCAATCCGCAGGTTACGACATCAAGACGGTTTTATCTTCTCCTCTTGATGAGAATTGCTGGGCTGTTATGAACATTCAGCTAAGCGAAGCCGGTAAAGTTCGAGCTACTTTTGCCGATCTATACGGGGAGTTGAACTATCCGGTGTATCTAACCCTCTATCGACAAAACGGTGAGGAATTTGAATACGTTACTCAAATCTCAACAATGAATCAGGAATTAGTGACATCTCCCCTATTACAAGGACGTTATAATATATTCGTTCATACCAAACCGGTGAATATGGGAATAAGGTACCAATACTTTGTTGAAGATGTAGGTGACAACGGGATCTTGTATTCAGATGTGGATGTAACAAACGGAGTCATAACATTCATCGGTGAATCCATTGTAAAAAAATATGAAGACACCGGTTGGGGATGTTTTAGAGATAATGAAGGTAATGAAATCCGTGCAAGTATGACCGATGTGGTCCCGGGAGGGATGACCACCATCACAGTCAGTTACAAGTATTTTGATACTCAGCCCCTCCGTAAACTAAATTTCTTTATTGATATTCCGGAGGGCAGTACATACATCGAAGACAGTATAAAGATCACCCCTAAAAACAACAGCAAGACACCCAAACCCTATTTCCTCACCGGCAAAGGCGGAGAAGTGGAAACCATCAATCTGTTGCTAGGCGGTTCACTTCAACTGCCTTTAGGTGATTTGGAAGGATCAGTATCCTTTAATATCAGATTTGATGAAGAACCTGGAAATATCATATCCACTGCAAGATACTATGCCAAATTTGACGGAGTCGAGCTTGGCATGAGAGAGCATATAGGAGAAGTGATCTTCAGTACACCTCACGTGTCGATCTACGCCGAAGCCGATATATTCGAGCACACCATACCGGTCAGCGGCAGGGCTCCTAAAAACGCCATTGTCAAGATTTATGACAGTGCCTATTTCGTCGGCGAAGCTAAGGCTAATCAGCATGGTTTATGGAGCACCACAGTAACATTGCCGGACCGCGGAATGCCAAATAACCATTATTTGAGCGCACAAATACAAAACAAAGCAGGTGACCCGGTTACCTCCGAAATCATCGAATGCTCTTATGACACTGACAGACCTCGGATTACTAAAATAGAATTCGGTATAGAAGGGATGTTCAAAAAAGTCATAAAGAAAAATGAAACATTCCGATATCGACCGGAGGATGGTAAAAAGCAGGAAGTGGAAATCTATTTTGATGATGCTACACGTATTCGAGATGTAAGGCTCATGACCGCAACGGGCTATATCCTAGTAAATGAAGAAGATGTGGTATACCATGAAGGTGAGCATAAGTTCTCGGCTTCTTGGTTAACCCCGGTGGTCACTGATGAAATCCGTGTATCTTACCGAGTGGCAAAACCTGAAGCAAAGCTTTCGGATTATGCTCCTGTTGCAGAAGATGTATTAAGAAGCGGCTTGTCCGATTTATGGGGTAAGTCAACATTTATACAACAGCCTGCTCTGTCTTACAACGAGAGTAATGATACTTTTGAAATTCATTCAAAGGTGATGCTAGGAGATAAAAATTCGGTTGTCAGTACTACCATGGAGATATCCAATTACGAAGGCGAGTTACCTCCCGGGTATTCTAATGATGCGGATTTACCCATAGGTAACTTGTTTGTCAAGTTTTACGAGGACGAAACATTCGAGATCTCTTTTATCATGCCAAGGGATGTTCTGTTTCAAGAAGTCATGGGTGAAAAACAAGATAAAAGTCAGGCAAGATTAATGAGTGCGGCATCCATACCCTTAATCGCAACCAGGGTACCGCAACAGCTGGTCAGAGTATTTGGTAAAAAGACTGTTATTGAAGCGGGTCTTGACTCCTACAGCCTTGTGGATACATTCTTAGGGGGGCATTCCACTGCAAAATTCTTAGAAAAAGTTTATGCATTGGAAAACGAAATCAAGAGCCCTTGCTATAATCAACAGGACTATTATTCCTATCAGGATCGAAGAGATATCGCGCTTTTGGAACATGACACCAAGTTTCTCTTTGGTGCTAAGAGCGTATTATCCATCGCATTTCTCGGTTTGGGATTCATCCCTGTGGTAGGATGGGGTGCTGCAATCGGTTTGGCCGTTGCTACCACTGTTGCAGGATACTTAGTGGATAAAGGCATTGAAGCTTATCAGGAAAAACAATATGAGGATTTAAGAGGTCGAATCAGAGGAAGAGCCAAACCCGGATGCCATTGGCCAAGAGACAATTACAAAGACAACTCGGATACGATCGCAAGGCCAAGACCTTTCTTGCCCATTGATCCTAGCGGATATGTTTATGAAGGAGTAGCTAGCAACCGTTTACCCGGTGTTGTTACCACAGCTTATGAATTGATTGAAGAGCAATGGCAAGTATGGGATGCAGAATGGTTCGCTCAGGAAAATCCTTTGATCACAAACGAGATAGGGTTTTATCAATGGGACGTTCCGGAAGGATGGTGGATGGTTAAATATGAAAAGGAAGGGTACGAAATCGCTTACAGCGATAAACTCCCGGTTCCTCCTCCCCAACTCGATGTCAACATTGCCATGGTCTCAAAAAAGCTACCGGAAGTTACCGGTGCTGTCGTGGATCATGAAGGAAAAGTAACATTAACATTCAGCCAGTACATGGACGTAAGTTATGTAAATGTGGAAACATTTAAACTGTACGAAAAAGCAACGGATATTACAGGCAATTTGATTCCTATTGCAGGATCCATCACAGCTGCAGATGCCGAAGCAAATCCTGTGGATGCCAATCTTATCCTGGCAAGGACTTTTGTGTTTACCCCTGCTTTGGCTCCTAAAGTCGGCGATATATTTACTCTTTGGGTGGATGATATGCCGGTGAACTATGCAGGCAGGTCCCTTGTCTCGGAATACACTGCGGATGTCACAGTACCTGAAAAACAAGATCTTCCTCCGGAAGAACCGGATGATGACGATGATGTCGTCGGCAGCATTGAACCCATCATCATTCCCGAAAGGCAAGTACGTATATTTAACATTCAACTCAAGGACGGAGAAGATCCTAACACCTTAGTGGTATACAGAAAAGACGCATTTGGTAATCTTCACATCGTAAAAGAATGCTATTATGATCCTGTTACGAAAATGATGCGATTTGTAGCCAAACCTGCTACCATATATATCACGGGGATCAATCCGGTGAAATTTGATGACATGGGAACTTGGGCTGATGAATATATTATGTTCCTTGCTGCGAGAGGCATCATTCATGGGATCGGTAACAACAAGTTTGAACCTGACAGATCCGTGACCCGTGCTGAATTCATTAAGCTTTTAGCTTCCTTGGCGGAAGATGATTTTGAACAAGGGGAACCTTGGTATATGCCGTACATCAATTGGGCTCTTGAACGCAGTGTGATTACTCACAAAGACATGGAATTTAATCAGCCCTTGTCAAGAGAAGACATGGCAATATGGATTGCAAATTTTGCACAATCAGTAAAATTGGATCTTCTCCAATCCCAAGCAGAAATCACATTCAAGGACCAAGAGATGATATCGCAAAAAGCTAGAGATGCTGTGACAAAACTTCAAAAAGCCGGTATATTGGAAGGGAAGCCGGATAGATTGTTTGATCCGAAAGGATCCGTCACAAGAGCGGAAGCGGCCAAGATTATTACAACACTGTTAAAGATGATGGTGAAATAACCGGTATGAAGACCTCCTAAATTCTATCATACCTAAATTGCAGAAGGAGTGCCACAATGCACTCCTTCTTTATATTACCGACTTGACCAATTAAATACAAGCATAAACAAGTCCGCCACCTAGTGTAGTGGTTTCACACCACAGCTTTAAGTCCACCTGCTTGATCAAACCTTCATCGAATATTTCCAAAATGACTTTACTCAAATCATCCGTACAGATCATGGAGACCACTGTGACCCAGTGCCACTTGTCCAAGTTCTTTTCTTTACCATTGCAAAGGTTTAAAAACGCCACAGGGGTGTCCTTCTCCAATCCTTCGGCGATAAATGTCGTAATATCTGATAAAGATGGTTTCTCATGCTTATCCGTAATAATATCTAAAAAGCGGTAACTTAAATTCAAGTTTTTTATTTCGGCATAGGAAACCAGCCCTTTGTAAAAAATCTTTGTGGTGTTCACACCTCGAACCGTAGGTGTCACATGCTTCCAAATCTCTTCCATAAGGGTAACAAACTCACTTTTAGTATAGAATTCGTTCGTATTACGATAACCGTTTCGTTTATATAAATAACCAAAAATATTGGAGGCTACAGAAGGCCCGCACCCGGCAAGACGTTGCCATTTGGTACCGAACCACTCCTGGTTGCATCCGTAATGGTTTTGATCATTCCTGTCTATAATCGTTAAATACTGTTTATTTGAAATTGACCTTATCATTTGCTGACCCTCCATTTCTATAAAGTATAGATACTATTTCTTATGAATGCAAGTGTTAAAATGATCCGGTTTTTTTCGTATTCGAAGTTCAAACACGATAATTTATTTAATAAGATGAAATATCCTCTTTGAACAAAGGCCTACAAATTTGAGTGTTAGCGCCCATAATTGCATTGTCCGGAAAGGCCGGTTTTATGACACGCAAAAAATATTTTTCATTGTCTGAAAACACGGTATATGAAACGCTCCCTTTCAATCCATCAACCTCTTCAAAGATTCAACCTTCAACCCACTACCGGGTTTCTACGAAATGAGCTGCTATTTAAGAGCCGGTACTCTTATAATGAGAGATACCGAACATCCACAGTTTATAAGCCAGGTAAAACATAATTACACCAATCACCGGCGTTAAAAACTGAAAAGCCGGATGAAAAATTGAAAAATCGTTCTTATCTAAGAAAAATTGAGCAGGAAAGAAGTTAACAAATGCATAAGGGATAATTAGTGTTACTAAAATCTGCAAACCTTTACTGAAAATCGTGATGGGGTAATCCGTTATGTCTTTGACTGTAAATATTAGATTGGCCACAAAGTTGTTTTCTACAATCCAAAACGCCGGTATGGATGCAAAGATCATCATAGCCCCGGTGATCAGTCCACCTCCAATAATTACCGGAATAATAAATAAAACTTTAATGAAGCTCAATGTAATATTCAGCTTTACAAAGCAATAAATCATGACAACCAATGCGATTGTCATGGTGCCGAAATAACCCCAACTAAAAAGTCTTGAAGCCAAGTACAAGAAGGGATTCAACGGTTTTGTCAACACTTCATCAAATGTACCGTCTTTGATCCAATTGGATAAATAGGTTGTAATGTGGTATGTAAAAGATCCTGCGATGGCATAAGATGCAGTCTGCAGTGAAAACAACATCATGATTTCATAAGCATTCCAAGATCCCATAGTCTCAAAAGCATTGATCATGATCCATATGGTAATAAAATGCGCCAAGTAGTTCACAAACTTTGATATGCTTGTTAAAAAGAAGGAGCTTCTATATTCAACGATTCCCTTTAACTTTATTTTATAAAATTCCAGATACAATGATAAATATCTCATACATAACCTCCGTTAACCGCCTTGAATGACCAAGTGCTTTTGTACGGCTTTCCACATGATTTGTTGAATGATGGTAAGTGCAGCAATCCATATGACTTGTGAAAGAAGAATAACCAATGTTTGATGAGAATCCACTTTACCTAAATAGATTTGCATAGGCTCAAAAGTGATAAACCTAAATGGCAATACTTGACCGATTTTTTTAAGAAACTCCGGGTAAAACCATATGGGTACGAATCTCCCTGCAAATAAGGTCATAAGTGCACGAGATATAAAGTTTACATATTCTGATGTTTTTAACCAAAAAGCCAGCATACCATAGATAAAATTCAATCCGTAAACGATGGTTATACCAAAAATGACGCTGATAAAAAATAATAAAAAGTTCAAACCGGAAGCCGGGATCACCACTTTTATCAAAAATCCGAACAAAAGAACAACAGGAAGTCTGATACATATGGAATGAAACAGATTTGCTCCAATTTCATGATACATGATCATATCTTTGTAATTAATTGGTCTGCAAAGCTCATTACCTATGGTACCGTCTTTTACTTGATTGGCGATTTTTAACGCTATGCCGGAATAGCTTAATGATGATACAAAACTAGATACCATGACGTAACTGATCATATCACTTAAGGATACACCATTCACCAAATTACGACCGTTATACAGTGCAGTCCATACACATATTTGAATGAAAAAATCAAAACCGATTGATAAAAACTCAAATAAAGTATTGATTTTGTATGTAACACTGACTTTAAAAGCCTTTTTCATAATTTCCAAATGAACAGATGTCCTTGAAACCCAATTTGCAATCATGATACTACCTCTACTTGCTGAGCACGATACATCTTTTTGACAATATCCTCAATTTCAGGCTCTTTCAATAATATGTCTTGAACTTGCCTGTCTTTCGTAACAAAGGATATTACCTCCGCAGTATTGATTTCGGTTTTACAATATTTAAACCATTTACGTTTTCCTTCTTCCTGAAGTAATTTGATTCTAGTATCTGTGAGTATGAAGTCAACCGGGTCGGTGTCGCCGTATTCAACGATTAATACATTTTCACCTTCCGCCCTCTTTTTAAAATCAGAGATCTTCCCGTCATAAATAATCTGCCCTTTATCAATCATGATCAACCGGTTGCATATTTGCTCTATGTCATCCATGTCATGAGTTGTTAAAATAACGGTGGTTTTCTTTTCTTTGTTCACTTCCTGAATAAATTTACGGATATTTTCCTTTGCAAGCACATCCAAACCGATGGTCGGTTCATCAAGATACACAATTTCAGGATCATGCAATAATGCGATTGCTATATTTGCCCGCATTTTCTGCCCTAAACTCAATTGCCTTACAGGCATTTTTATAAAATCCTTCATCTCCAGTAAATCAGTATAAAATTCAAGGTTTCGTTTAAACTTGGTCTTGTCCACTAAATACATTTTTCTGTATAAATCGAATGTGTCTTCAACGGGCAAGTCCCAAAAGAGCTGTGATCTTTGACCAAAAACAACCCCGATATGCATGGCATTCTCCTGCCGATTTTCATAGGGAATCCGACCGTCCACCGTAATTTTCCCTGAAGTGGGTATTAGGATCCCTGAGAGCATTTTGATGGTTGTGGATTTCCCCGCTCCGTTTGGGCCGACATAACCCACAAGTTCACCCTTGTCGATGGAAAAATTAATATTTTCAACCGCTTTTTTTATGGAATACTTTCTAGCAAACATAGATTTCACAATATTTGCAAACCCTTTTTCCCTGTGATAGATTTTAAATTCTTTTGAAATATTCTCAACGCTGATATAGGACATGAAAATTCCTCCTAGAGGTGATTGGTTTTATTTATAATATATGGTTTCTTTTCTTTCGTCAAGAATTTTAGGTGTTGTGTTGAAAAGAAACGAAGCGAAAAAAATGATAACTGCATTTTGTGTAGTTATCATTTTGTATGTCTCGAATACTTTACTTTTTTGCCTGTAACAGACTATTTCTTCCTGGCCACATGCATTCTAAAGTCCAATTGCGGAGGCGGAACAGCTTGTTCTCGATCAAACACTCTGCCTTCTTTTTTTGCTTTGGTCTCTTCAATCTCAAACCATAAATCCGTAACGCTGTTTTCACCTTCCCGTATATCAGGCACCGAGATGCCTTTTTCTTCATACAACAAAATTTCAGCTTGTTGTATCTGCCCGGTTCGTAAACAGGCAAACGCCTTGTACAGCTTCACTCTGCCTAAGCTTGAAACCGACTCCGGCAGTTTATCCACTAGATCCAACACTTTTTGATGCATTTTATTTAAGTGCAAAAGCTTAAGAGCTTCTTTTGCAAGGGATTTATCATCCGGTTTCATCAAAGCAGCTTTTTCTGCCAGCAAAGCAGCCTTTTCAGCATTTCCCTCCATACGGGCGATATGGGCCAAGCCGTAAAGCGCCCAACAAGAAGGTAAAAGCTTCATGGATTGATCCAAGGCTTCTTTTGCTTCATTTAATCTTTTTTGTGCTATATATATCATACCCAGATGTAACCATGGACTCCAGTTGTACGCATCGGCATTTACGACGGCTTTTTCCAATCGTTTGGTCCATTCGGATTGAAGCATCCATGATCTTGGTGCTTGATCGGGACTTTCATCTTTCATATATCCGTTTTTCAATAGATATGCAAAAGGTTGCTGCGGTGCATCAATAGGCCCGAAATCCAAATGAGAA
>CALCRE010000189.1 GCA_937894465.1 uncultured Clostridia bacterium | reverse complement strand
AACCTCCGGACACTTGAACTTAGTTAAAATATACGACATGTAAATTGGTATATCAAGAGCTTATTATAGATTTTTATATTTATTACTATGATTAACTACAAATAGAAATTCGGTAAATGAGCAGGAGTATTTTCTGAAGAAGATATCACCGCTTTTTTAGTGTGCTAAGCATTGCACGTAACAAGCGGGGCGGTTGCTGACCATTAGCGGAGGGCAAGGGTATCCTCTGCAAGGAGGAATCTGAATGAAGCCGGAGGCAAAGTCCCGACCTTAGGGACACGAACTGTATCAGGCATCAAAAGTGGGATGAGTCTGCTAAACAAGATGAAATCCAATTAACTGCACGGGCACGCAGAAGTAAATACAGTGGGTACATGGGATAAAGTTTACGTGTCTTACCATGCATGTCTCACGGATGTATGGAACAAATTTGTGAAATACGGTTGAAACTGTTTTCTGTTAATCTAAAAGTTGACCACTACATTAATTGAAAACTGTACCGGTTTGAAATATGATTACCTTTTAGAAGGATTACTTTTTAAAGGGGGTACAAGAAGTGATTTGAACTATAAAAGTAAAAGCGTAGCTACTGCAAGTTCTTATGTTTGATGTTAACCGGTCTTTTTTTGCTAAGTGTTATTTCCTTTAGCATGGGGAATAATGTTTGGTGTAATAATTTTTAAAATTCTTGACAAAGGATTTTCAGGTGGTATAATTGATTCAATAATTCATCTATTCATCATGATGAAGTAATGGAGTAGAAAACGTTATGAGTGATATGAAAATATATACCCCGGAGGGTGTGCAAGACATATTAGGTAATGGTTGCTATGGAAAGCGCAAGATTGAGTCAAAAATTCTAAACTTGTTTGCATCTTTCGGTTATGAGGAGATCCAGACGCCAATTATAGAGTTTTATGACACCTTTGCTGTGGAGAAAGACATGATGCCACAGGAGAAGATGTTTAAGTTTGTCGATCAACAAGGTCGTTTGTTGGTGTTAAGACCGGATATGACCATACCTGTAGCAAGAGTTGCGGCTACAAAGCTAAAGCAAGAACAAGTACAACGGTTCTGCTATGTGGGAAATGCTTTTCGGTATAATGAATTTGGCGGAGGCAAGCAAAAGGAATTCACACAAACCGGTGTGGAATTGTTAGGGGATAAAAGTCCTCAAAGTGATGCAGAGGTTATTGTGCTGGCTATTCAAGCGTTGTTGCAGTCCGGATTGAATGAATTCCAGATTGATATCGGTCAAACGGATTTTTTCAAGGGGATTACCGAAGAGACCGGATTAAAACCCCTACAAGAGGAGAATCTGAGGGTTTGCATCGATACGAAGGACACCATCGGTATCAAGAACTTTGTAGAAGGATCGGATATGTCATCTGATCTTAAGCAAGTCATTTTGAACCTTCCGGAATTATTCGGCTCTGTCGATGTTATTGATCATGCATACGAATTTCGGTTAAGTGAAAAGTCCAAGCGAGCACTTCGAAATTTACGTGAAGTTTTGGATATTATAAATGGTTACGGCTTAAGTCGTTATGTTTCAGTGGACTTAGGAATGGTTCCTGCTCTTAATTACTATACCGGCGTTATCTTCAGGGGATTTACATATGGAATCGGGTTCCCTGTATTAAGCGGAGGTCGATATGATAACTTGATAGAAAAGTTTGGATATGCCAAACCGGCTACCGGATTCTCTGTTGGTGTCAATATGCTGATGAATGCTCTTTTACGACAATACGGTTCTAATTTTTTAGAAAAACCCAAAACGGATATGTTGTTCTATACGGATCGGAATTGTGAACAAAAGGGGTATGATCTCACGGGATATTGCCGTTCAAAAGGATATACCGTAGAAGTTCTCTTTAACTTGGATGATTTAGATAAGATGGACTTGACAAAGTATAAAATGCTGGTAAAGATGGAGCAAGAAAATATAATTGTCACTGACGTGAAGAACAATGAGATGATCGGATTTTCAAAGGAACAATTTATTCGAACATATTCGGGGAGGGTTTCATAATGAAAACATTGAATATAGCCTTATCAAAAGGAAGATTGTCGGATTTGTCCATTGATTTTTTTGAAAAAGCCGGAATCGATACAACCGAACTGAAGGATCCGGGAAGAAAGCTCATTTTGGAAGATCAAATAAACGACATACGATTTTTCTTGGTAAAACCGGGTGATGTGCCCACTTATGTTGAATATGGAGCAGCAGACATGGGTATTGTAGGTAAAGACACCCTCCTGGAGGAAGGCCGTAATTTGTATGAGGTGTTGGATTTAGGGTTTGGTAAGTGTAAAATGGCGGTAGCAGGCCCCCCGGAGTTGAAAGACAAACTGGATCGGTTTGACCGGTTAAGGATCGGAACAAAGTATCCTGAAGCGGCTAAGAAATATTTTGAGGGAGTAAAGGGAAGGCAAATAGAGGTCATCAAGCTGAATGGTTCGGTGGAGTTGGCTCCTTTGGTGGGATTGTCCGAAGTTATTGTGGATATCGTGGAAAGTGGTAAAACATTGAAGGAAAACGGATTGGTGATTTTGGAAGAGATTGCTGACATCTCAGCCAGACTGATTGTAAACAGGGTTAGTATGAAAATAAAGAATGAAAAAATCAGCAAGTTGATTGCGGATATAAAACGGCAACTGTAACAGGAGTTCTATATATGTTGAAAATTTATGATATGAATGTTGTGGATGTAAATGAAGTATATCTACGTTTAAAAGCACGAAACATCACTGGTGAGGAAGTGTCGAATATCGTCAGAAAGATTCTAATGGATGTCAAAAACGACGGTGACAAGGCATTAAGAACATATACGCTGAAGTTTGACAAGGTTGACTATTTTGATGTTCCTGTTCGAGTTTCCCAAGAAGAAATCGAAAGCGCAGAAAATAAAGTTTCATTACATATGAAGAAGGTCATCGATCTATCCGCAGAAAATATCCGTAGGTTTCATGAAAAGCAACTAAGAAACTCATGGTTTACAACGGACGAAAACGGCACCATGTTAGGACAATTGATCACACCCATCGAGCAGGTGGGTGTATATGTCCCGGGAGGGACGGCAGGATCGGTGCCTTTGATTTCCACAGTATTGATGAATGTCATTCCGGCGAAAATCGCCGGTGTGAAACGCATCGTGATGGTAACACCTCCCGGTGCATCCGGTGTCATAAGTAATGAGATGCTGTATGCGGCAAAAATCGCAGGTACCGATGAGATCTATCGTGTCGGCGGTGCTCAAGCAATTGCCGCTTTAGCATATGGAACTCAAAGTATACAGCCTGTGGATAAAATATTTGGTCCCGGTAATATTTATGTGGCCACTGCGAAGCGGTTGGTTTTTGGTGTTTGCGGCATTGATCAGTTTGCCGGCCCTAGTGAAATTTTAGTTTTCGCTGATAAAACGGCTAATCCGGCTTATGTAGCTGCGGATTTATTGTCACAAGCTGAGCACGATCCTATGGCTGCAGCAGTGTTGGTCACCGATTCCTATCCTTTGGTTGAACAAGTGAACCGGCTCATTGAGAAGCAGTTGGAAAGTTTGGACAAAAAAGAATTGTGTATAAAAGCTCTTTCGGATTATGGATGTGCTGTCATATCTCGTAATCTTTCGGAGGGTATGGATGTGGTCAATCGGATTGCCCCTGAACACTTGGAAATTTGTACGGAGAATCCCATTGAATGGTTACCTCGTATCAAGAATGCCGGTGCTATATTTTTAGGGGATTATTCACCGGAGCCGGTAGGAGACTATTTTGCAGGTCCTAACCACGTTTTGCCTACAAGTGGGACGGCCAAATTCTCATCTCCTCTTTGTGTAGATGACTTTACGAAAAAATCCAGTATAATCTCTTACTCCAAAAGAGCTTTACTGGAAAACGGCAAAGATATCATGGATTTTGCCATGACGGAGAAATTACCCGCTCATGCCAAGGCTGTGGGAATCAGATTGGAGGTTAAATAGTATGGCATATTTAAGCGATTTAGCGTTGTCCATACAACCGTATATACCGGGAGAACAGCCAAAAGATATGCAATATATCAAATTGAATACCAATGAAAATCCGTATCCGCCCTCTCCAAAAGTGGCTCAGGTGTTAAATGATATGGATCCGGCCGCATTCCGCCTATATCCGCCTCCGGAGTGTGAAGAACTACGCGAGAGCATCGGTAAATTTTATGATGTGGACAAAGGATGCGTTTATGTGGCAAATGGTTCGGATGAGCTTTTATCTTGGTGTTTCCCCGCCTTTTTTACCGGAAAGGAACCAATTTTAATCAATGATATTACTTATAGCTTTTATAAAGTGTATGCAGCGTTGTTTTCGGTGAAAACTGAAGTTGTACCTTTAAATGACGACTTTTCCATTCCGATGGAGTACTATATAGGAAGAAATCGTGGAATTATCATAGCAAATCCAAATGCTCCTACCGGGCAAGCGATATCCTTGAATGAAATCGAGGAAATTGTTCGGTCCAATCCGGATCAAGTGGTAATCATTGATGAGGCATATGTTGACTTTGGTTGTGAAAGCGCTGTTCCTTTAACAAAAAGATATGAGAATCTTTTAGTGGTTCAAACATTTTCGAAAAGCAGGAGTTTAGCCGGTTTGCGATGCGGGTTTGCAATCGGATCGCCTTTATTGATTGACGGGTTATCCAGAATAAAAAATTCACTTAATTCCTACACTATGGATATTGTTACCTTGAAACTAGCGAAAGCAGCCGTGGAGGATGCGGACTATTTCTATGAGACAACGGCTAAGGTGATAAGCACAAGAAATCGTGTGTCCGAGAAGCTCCGTGAAGCAGGTTTTGAATTTGCTGATTCCACTGCAAATTTTTTGTTTGTCACACATCCTAAAATAACGGCATCGGTATTGTTTGAAAAATTACGTGCCCAAGGGATTTTGGTTCGATATTTTAATTTGCCTCGCATTGATGATTATTTACGGATTACAATCGGTAGAGATGAGCAAATGGATGTACTGATTCAGAAATTAAAAGATTTATTAATGAATGGGAGGAAATATGGGACGAATAGCAAAAGTTGAACGAAAGACGATGGAAACCGAAATTACAATTGCAATTGATTTAGATGGTGTAGGAAGGACGGAAATTGACACCGGGTTGGGATTTTTTGATCATATGTTGACACTATTCGGTGTACATGGAGGTTTTGATTTAAAAATCACTGCAAAAGGTGATTTGTATGTTGACGGCCATCATACCGTGGAGGATGTAGGTATTGTTTTAGGCAGAGCCATCGAAAAAGCTCTTGGTGATAAAATTGGTATCAAACGGTACGGATGTTGCTATATGCCTATGGATGAAGCTTTGTCCCGTGTGGTATTGGATTTGAGTTCAAGACCTTATTTGGTAATGCGCACCGAATTTTCTTCGGAGAAAATTGGTGAGATGGATTCGGAATTATTTGAAGAATTTTTTAAAGCATTGGCTTTTAACGCCGGGATAACGTTACATATGGAGACTTTGTACGGTAAAAATAGTCACCATATTGCCGAATCTCTTTTTAAAGGCTTTGCACATGCTCTAAAGGATGCCTGCAGGATTGATCAAAACATCAAAGGTGTCCTATCCTCAAAAGGAACCCTTGTTTAATATCAATATAGAGGAAGGAATTGTATATGACAATAAAAAGAATTATACCTTGTATGGATGTGCTTGCAGGAAGAGTAGTAAAGGGCATACAATTTGAGAATATGAAAGATGCCGGCGACCCGGTGGAAATCGCGAGAGTATATGTTCAATCCGGGGCGGATGAGCTTGCATTTTTAGATATAACTGCAACAACCGAGGGGCGTGGCACGATGGTGGATACCGTGAAAAAAACCGCGGAACAAGTTTCCGTCCCCTTTACTGTTGGAGGCGGTATCAGGAACATAGAAGACATACGGACAATATTAAATGCCGGTGCCGGCAAAGTGTCCATTTGCACAGCGGCTTATGTCAATCCGGAATTAATTGATCAAGCGACAGCGGAATTCGGGAAATGCATCGTGTTGGCCATTGATGCGAAAAGTCGGGAGGATGGTTCCGGTTGGAATGTTATGATCAAAGGCGGTAAGGTCAATACCGGAACGGATGTTGTAAAATGGGCACAGGATGCACAAAAAAGAGGTGCTGCTGAAATTTTACTGACCAGTGTGGATTGTGATGGGACAAAATCCGGTTATGATATACCGCTGACAAAAAAAGTAACACAGAATGTTGATATCCCGGTGATTGCATCCGGTGGAGCCGGTACAATGGTACATTTTTATGACGTATTGACCCAAGGAGGAGCGGATGCGGCATTAGCAGCGTCATTGTTCCACTTTAGAGATATTGAAATCATGGCACTAAAAGCGTATTTACGATCTAAGGGTGTCTGTGTTCAAATGAAATAAACAAACGTTTTCAAGTCTGGAGGAAAATAAAATGAATTACAATTTGAAGTTCGATGAAAAAGGATTGATACCGGTGATCGTATCGGACGCGCAAACGAATGAGGTTCTTATGATGGCATGGATGAATCAAGAGGCTTTGGATCGGACGCTTGAAACCAAGAAGGCTCATTACTACAGTAGAAGCAGGCAAGCTTTGTGGATGAAGGGGGAGACTTCCGGAAATGTTCAATCCGTAGTTTCCATTAAAAAGGATTGTGACTGCGATACTTTGCTCATGGCTGTAGAACAAACGGGAAATGCCTGCCACACCGGCCAACGTTCTTGCTTTTATACCGATTTGACCGAAGAGAATACCGAAGTCGACACATCGGATTTATATGGTGCTACTGTACTCAAGGAAGTATATCAAGTTGTCACCGACCGAAGAATCAATCCGAAGGAAGGCTCTTACACTAATTATCTTTTTGACAAGGGAATTGATAAGATATTAAAAAAGGTGGGTGAAGAGGCTGCCGAGGTGATCATTGCCGCTAAGAATGCATCCAAGGATGAAATCCGATATGAAACAGCTGATTTACTTTACCACCTGATTGTGATGCTAGTGGAAAGAGGATTATCATTAGAAGAGATTTACGGAGAATTGAAAAAACGCCGGTAGTATACGAAGTAGACTAATACAATTGATAAGCAGAGGATTCGAGAGTAAAAACGTGAAAAAACCGGTTATTTAATTGTAAATTAGTTAAACGAGAATATTTGGCTATTTTGGGGTTACACTAATATTTGCCTATAATCGCCACAAACTATATTATTATAATTAGCACTCAACCAGTGGGAGTGCTAACATTAAGAAAAAATCATTGGAGGTAAAAAATATGAGAATAAAGCCCTTAGGCGACAGAGTTGTTTTGAGGATGTTAGAAGCAGAAGAAAAAACAAAAGCCGGAATCGTTCTTCCCGGATCAGCGAAAGAAAAACCACAAGAAGCTGAAGTGGTAGCAGTCGGACCCGGTGGCGTAGTTGACGGAAAAGAAGTAACTATGCAAGTAAAGGTCGGAGACAAGGTTCTTACAGGCAAATACTCCGGTACAGAAGTGAAAATCGACGGTGAAGAATACACGATCGTTAAGCAGAATGATATTCTTGCAATTGTAGAATAATCCGATATGGGGAGGTATCAAAGATATGGCAAAAAATATTAAATACAGTGAAGAAGCAAGACGGGCTTTGGAAGCCGGCGTAAACAAGCTGGCCGATACCGTTAAGATTACATTAGGACCTAAAGGTAGAAATGTAGTATTAGATAAGAAATTCGGATCTCCGCTAATTACCAATGATGGCGTTACAATCGCTAAAGAAATTGAATTGGAAGACGGATTTGAAAATATGGGCGCTCAGCTGGTAAAAGAAGTTGCTACAAAGACAAATGATGTAGCAGGAGATGGTACCACAACAGCTACATTGTTAGCACAAGCGATCATTCGTGAAGGCTTGAAAAACGTTGCAGCCGGTGCAAACCCCATTATCTTAAAAAGAGGAATTGAAAAAGCAGTTGACGTAGCTGTAAAAAGCATTGTCCATTACAGTGAAAAAATCAAAGGTAAAGAAGATATCGCAAGAGTTGCCGCAATTTCAGCTAATGACGAATTAATCGGCGGTTTGATTGCTGATGCAATGGAAAGAGTAAGTAATGACGGTGTTGTAACGGTTGAAGAATCCAAAACAACAGCAACCAACCTTGAAGTGGTTGAAGGTATGCAATTTGATAGAGGATACTTGTCAGCTTACATGGTAACCGACAGTGAAAAGATGGAAGCTGTTTTGGACGATCCCTATATTTTGATTACAGACAAAAAACTTTCCAATGTTCAGGAAATTCTCCCCTTATTAGAACAAATCGTTCAACAAGGAAGAAAATTATTGATTATCGCTGAAGATGTAGAAGGTGAAGCACTCGCTACTTTGGTTGTTAATAAATTGAGAGGCACATTTATTGTTGCAGCGGTAAAAGCTCCTGGATTTGGTGACAGAAGAAAAGCAATGCTCCAAGATATCGCTATTTTAACCGGTGGTCAAGTTATAACCGAGGAATTAGGTTTAGACTTGAAAGAAACCCAGTTGGGTCAATTAGGTAGAGCGCGTCAAGTTATCATTCAAAAAGAAAATACCATTATTGTTGACGGCGCAGGAAGCCAACAAGAAATTAAAAATAGAATCAATGCAATTAAAGTGCAAATTGAAGATACAACATCTGAGTTTGACAAGGAAAAATTACAAGAAAGACTTGCTAAATTATCAGGTGGTGTAGCTGTGATCCAAGTCGGTGCAGCGACAGAAACCGAAATGAAAGAAAAGAAATTGAGAATCGAAGATGCCTTGTCAGCCACCAGAGCCGCAGTTGAAGAAGGCATTGTATCCGGTGGAGGAACAGCATTTATCAATGCAATTCCCGAAGTAGTGAAACTGACAGAATCCTTAAGCGGAGATGAAAAGACAGGCGCTATGATTATTGCCAAGGCATTAGAAGAGCCTGTAAGACAAATCGTGACCAATGCAGGATTAGAAGGATCCGTTATAGTTGATAAAATTAAGAACAGTAAAGTTGGAACCGGATTTAACGTACTCACAGAAAAATTTGAATCCATGAATGAAGCCGGTATTGTGGATCCTACCAAGGTTACAAGATCAGCTCTTCAAAACGCTGCTTCTGTAGCTGCAATGTTGTTGACAACCGAAGCTGTTGTTAGCGATATTCCCGAACCGGCACCTGCTATGCCTGCAGGCGGCGGAATGGGCGGAATGGGCGGCGGAATGATGTAATCATTCCCTACAAATATTCGACGAATACAAAAAGGGCCGAAAAGGCCCTTTTTTGATGTGCGCCACGCCAATCATTTAAGCTAAGCTTCTTTCTGACATGAATTGGTATTGTTATTTACCCTTTTGAAGTAACCTCTATCAACAAAAAACGAAGCTCAAATATTAGTCCTTCCGGATTAAATGTTTAAATCATTTAAATCATCATCAATGTTTTAAGATACTTCTTGGTATGGTATAATAGGCTCATTAATTTTACAGGAGGAAACCATGCAGACGCTTCTGAAAACCTTTCGAACTATTTTTGAAAAGAAAATATTCGTTATATATATATCGGTCTTTGTTCTGATTACCAGCTTACTGAATTTGATGAATCCATTACCTGCTTTAATCAAAGGTATTTTTAATGAATTGTCAGGTAATTGGATCGACAATATGATTGTATTGATCAACAATATAATGAATCGTAACACCATTTTATCCTATATGCTTATGACCTTTGCGATTTCTTTGGGTCTGGCCATTGTATTATCTGCGATTTTTTCGGGTTTATTGTATTTGCTCAGTAAAACTGTGGATGATCCGGATTTTGTCATCAAACGATTCGAATTTGTGAAAGGCTTTCTTCATTATTTTGTGCATCTGGCCATGGCCCTGTTTTCCATCATTTACCTGATCTTATTATTGATTTTCAGTTTTATGATCATGATTTTCCCCACCTTGATGGTTGGTAAAATCACAGGAACCCACATCGATGGAGATTTTTCCTATGAATTTTACATTATCATCACATTAATCGTCATGTATTTGCTCACATTATTTCTCAGAATGTACCTAGTATATATGATACCCGCTTGTTTCAAGACAACGGACTTTTTGAGGATATCATTGAAAGTAGCGGGATCATCTTTTATACGAAGCATATCAGCTTTTGTCCTGATGGATCTTTTTTATGTGGGAATGCTTTCATTCCTTATGTTGCTACAATCGGGTTTTTGGAAGTTTCTGATGACATTCATCATGAATACTTCCTTTTGGACAGTCGTAATCGTATGGTTGTTTTATCATTTTAATCATACCATTATTAAAAAGAACATTGCTTTGGAATAATTATTTCGCAAAATTATGTTCTCCGATTTTTAGCATAATAGGTCTTGTCCAAATCCAAGCGCTTGTAGCCGTAGAAGGATTGTAATAATAGACACATCCATGAGTGGGATCCCATCCGTTTATAGCGTCTTGTGCAGCACGGTAAGCTGTTTGATCCGCTGCCAAATTGATTTGACCGTCGGACACGGCATCAAATGCACCGGGCTGGTAAACGACACTGGCAATGGTCTTGGGAAAACGGCTGTCCTTTACTCGATTCAATACCACCGCACCGATGGCAACTTGTCCGACATAAGGTTCTCCCCGACCTTCTCCGTATATCAAATGAGCAAGCAAGTTCAAATCCCCGTTGGATGTTGTTTGGTTTCCACCGCCGCCACCGCCGCCGGTATTGGTGTTACCTGTAGGTAAACCTAATGCCTCTAAAGTCTTGGCACCGGCGATTCCATCCACCGTTAGGCCGTTTTTCCTTTGAAAATGCTTGACAGCATTGGATGTCTGATAACCATAGATCCCATCAACATTACCTTTGTAGTAGCCCCAATTTTTTAACCGGGTCTGAATGTTGGTGACTTCTTGCCCTCTAGATCCATATTTGGAGAGAACATCTTCCGAATCGGAAAAATACACATATGCGGTGACTGATAAAACCGCGACAAGAAGAATGACGGGTAAAAACCAAGCAAAGGTCTTTTTCAAGAATATCACTTCCTTTCTTTTCAATAGTTTGTCTTGAAAAGAAAGAAATATTCATGAATCCGATCTTTAAAAATCAATAAGTATGTAGATTACCAGAAGCAATAAAATTTTGTCGTCATTATCATCTTTTAGCAATACCAGAGCCAGCACTAATAAAATAATGTCGTCAAGCTCGATATTATTCTTGATCTTATTCAGAATGGACTTAAATGAATAGTCCGGAAGCAATTTCTCTTCCTTGCGGTCGGACAATTCGTCGGGCAATGGTATCCGACGATTGTCCTCCGGTTGTGAAGGCCTCCTGGGATTGGAATAAATATTGGAACGTACCGAAACCATTTGTGCCCTCCTTAATCATTTTTAAAAAGTTCTGTAATCATTGATATTCTCAGTATGTTTACGCATGTTGATACTTTCTTTTGTCTCCTATCATTTAAAAATGGCTTCACGGCAAGAAGCAAATGAATTCTCGGGTCGTTCACATGCTGCAGTTTGTCGATTACATTTCGAGCATTGCCCAATACCTCCAAACTGTTGTCCGAAGCCGGCGAAGCCCTGTTTCCCTGCTCCATTTGAGAAGCGAAGGATTTGATCATATCCTTCATATCATCCGGGACATTATCTTGACCGAGCATTTTTGCAATCATATCAATTTTGTCATCGAGTTGATCAGCCATATTGTTCCTCCTCTTTATGATTTATGAATCATATAGCATTTTTTTAATTTTTCTCATGATCTCCGGTCCGTTTTTACCGAGCATCTTCTCCATATAATCAAAATCTTTTTGAGTTAACCTACCTTTGACTTTGTTCAAGTCTATGTTCAGTTCTTTCAATTTATCCTTGTCGAACTCATCCATTTTACGGTTCAACTGATCCATGTCGATATTTTTTAACTTGTTTCTCAATTCATCGGTGTTTTCGTTTTTAAGCATTTCGATGGCCTTATCTACTTTTTTATTCATTGATTTTTCGTTTTGCCTCATATACCTTTCCACAAACTTGGAGTCCAAGTCGTACTTCATGCTAAAACCTCCGTATCACACTATATTAACTTTATTCCGGCATCTTCGTGTTTATGAATGTTCTTTTCGAGTTAAACACGCTTTTACCACTTATTCATTATATGTAGCATTTATATGTTATGTGATATAATGGATCAATAAAACTAAAAATGATGGAGATAAGAACATGGTTGATGTAGTCATAATCGGAAAAGGGCCGGCAGGCATTTCCTCTTCCTTGTATACCGTTCGGGGTAACTTGTCTACTTTGGTGGTGGCCAAAGACTTCGGCGGATTGTACAAGACAGATAAAATTGATAATTATTACGGATTCCCTGAAACGATCACCGGTAAGGAATTGATGGATAACGGTGTAAAGCAGGCAAAGCGTTTGGGCGTTGAGTTTGCGGAAGATGAAATCGTCGATATTACTTATGACGGATCCTTCAATGTTATAGGAAATCGTGGAACTTATAAAGCGATGGCTGTGATTTTGGCAGTAGGCCAACCCGGTAGAAAGCTATCTTTAAAAGGAATCAAGGATTTTGAGGGTAAGGGAATCAGTTATTGTTCCACTTGTGACGGCTTCTTTTATCGTGATAAGAAAGTGGGGGTGATCGGTTATACCGATTTTGCAGTCCACGAAGCTTCAGAATTATTAACCTATACCAAAGACATCACTCTTTTTACAAATGGCCGGGATTTGGAGATTGATGAGCAATCCAAAGACATTCTTCAACAATTAAAGGTAAATAACAAACCCATTGCTGGAATTGGTGGTGGGGATTATGTGGAAGAAGTCGAATTTACCGATGGTACATCCGAAAGTGTAGGTGGTGTCTTTATTGCTTATGGTAGCGCATCGGCATTGTCATTTGCCTTGAAGATGGGTGTTCTAACCGAGAACAATGCCGTAGTTGTAGATAAGGACGGCTCTACAAACATACCCGGTTTGTTTGCTTGCGGTGATTGTACGGGCACATTCAAACAGATCTCGGTTGCAGTAGGACAAGGCGCAATGGCCGGCAAAGCGGTATTGGATTATGTAAAGAAACTAAAAAAGTAGACAGGCAAGTCATAATTTAAACTCCCCCTCAATATGTATAGGACAAAGGTTATTGATGGGGGAGTAATAAATTGCAGGACAAATTTTTAAACACAGGATTAACAGAACAACAAGCATCAGAAAGACTAAGAGAGTACGGATACAACCAAATCAAAGGGCGAAAGCAGAAAAGACCGCTTTTTCTCTTCTTAAATCAGTTTGCTGATTTTATGACTTTGATTTTATTAGCCGCTGCCGTAGTATCGATCTTTCTAGGTGAGGAAATTGAAGCGTTTGTCATTATTGCAATTGTGATTTTTAACGGAATATTGGGCTTCATACAGGAGTTCAAGACCGAAAAGACCATGGATTCGTTAAAAGCAATGGCAGCGCCCATGTCGAAGGTCATGCGGGACGGGATCGTTAAAACAGTGGAAACAAAGGTTTTGGTGCCGGGAGACTTATTGGTTGTGGAAAGTGGAGATCGGATCGGCGCTGATGCAAAGCTTGTAGAATGTACTAATTTTAAGGTGGATGAATCTTTGTTGACCGGTGAATCGGTTCCGGTATTTAAAACTTCTTCTTCCAAAGAAGAAAATTACATTTACATGGGCACTGTTGCAGTATCAGGTCACTGTCTTGCGTCGATCACAGGCACCGGTGCTATGACCCAAATGGGCAAAATCGCCGGTATGATATCTGATGCGGATGATGAAAAAACTCCATTGCAGCTAAGATTGGCAAAGTTGGGAAAATGGCTGGTTATTGGTTGCTTAGGGATTTGCGCCGTAGTAGCTTTGATCGGAACATTGCACGGTGGAGATGTTTTCGACATGCTGCTTGCAGGTATCAGTCTTGCTGTGGCAGCCATTCCGGAAGGTTTACCGGTGGTGGTTACCGTTGCATTAGCCATTGGGGTTAACAGGATGGTCAAGGTGAATGCATTGGCCAGAAAGCTCTCTGCTGTGGAAACATTGGGGAATATCCGGGTAATTTGTTCAGATAAGACCGGTACGATTACCGAAAACAAAATGACGGTTAAATTTACTGTACCGGAGCTGGTAAAAATGAAAACGGATAAGATTGTGCAAGGTGTCAAAACCGAATATGCACAAGAAGATATCATGTTTTTGACTTTTGCCTTATGTCATAATGTTCATATCAACCCCTCAGATCCGGAATCAAGATATAACGGGGATCCCACTGAAGTGGCTTTATTAGAATACATTGAAAAGTTCTACTTTGATCTTTCCAGGTTAATGAAGACATATAAACGGGTAGGAGAGATTTCGTTTGATTCCGACCGGAAGTGTATGTCAGTTATAGTGGAAACAAAAGATCATCACAAATTGATGTTGACAAAAGGCAACCCCGAAGTGATTATGGCAATGTCAGATCAGATCATGGAGGGAAAAACAGCTAAACCTATCACACAAAACGATAAAAATAGAATACACAGACAAAACAAAGATTTTTCATATCAAGGTTTAAGGGTTCTGGGTATCTGTTGGAAACCTGTCACCAAAATGTCCGATGCCACTGAAAGCCATATGATTTTTGCAGGATTAGAAGCTATGGAAGATCTGCCTCGAGCTGGCGTTGAAGAATCGGTGAGTTTGTGTAAGCGTGCCGGAATTACACCGGTGATGATTACCGGTGATCAACCGGGAACAGCAGCAGCGGTGGCTCGGAAAGTCGGAATCTTATCCGGTGATGAAAAAGTGGTTACCGGTTCTCAATTACGGAATGCAACACAAAAACAAATGGACTACATTACTCAAACTACGCATGTATATGCATCTGTGTCACCTTCGGATAAGCTGGAGATCGTCAAAGCATACAAACGGAAGGGATATATTACTGCAATGACCGGAGATGGCGTTAACGACGCACCGGCATTAAAGGAAGCCGATATTGGGGTGGCTATGGGTATCAATGGAACGGACGTCACCCGGGAAGCAGCTGATTTGGTTTTGTTAGATGATAACTTCAACACCATTGTTGTAGCAGTGAGAGAAGGCAGGATTATCTATCAAAACATCCGTCGATTCATACGATATTTGTTATCTTGTAATATAGGGGAAGTGTTGACCATGTTTGTCGCTGCCATTGCAGGATTGCCGATGCCCTTGATTCCCATTCAAATTTTATGGGTGAACTTGGTTACCGACGGTTTTCCGGCAGTTGCTTTGGGGTTTGAACCTGGAGAAAAGGATGTGATGGATCGACCTCCGGTTGCAAAGGAAAGTGATGTTTTTTCAGAAGGTTTAGGACGTAAGATCATATTCAGAGGCATTACAATCGGTTTTGGCACATTGTTCGTTTATTGGTTGATCCATTTCATTGGGGGTGACTTGATCACCGCCAGAACAGCGGCCTTTGCCCACCTGGTGACAGCACAACTGGTTCATGTATTAGAATGTAAAAGTGAACGTCACAGCATCACCGAAATATCATTTTTCTCTAATAAGGTATTGCTTTTAGCCATTGCAGTTTCCTTCCTAATGTTATTGGCAGTGATCTATATTCCGGTGTTAGCTAATGTGTTTTCCACAGTTCCTTTAAAATTGGCTTACTGGGGTATCGTTGGAGGTGTCTCCTTGTTACAACCCTTCCTTATGATTAATGTTCATAGAAATCATAAAAAAGGAAAAGACCTTAAAGCGGTAAGAGCCATAAAAGATGTATAATTATAGTTTATGATGTATAAAAGAAGATCCGGAGAGCTTTACTGCAAATAGGGTGACTCTACGGATCTTTTCTCAGTTTTTCGGTAACTTGATGATGAATTCTGTTCCTTGCCCCAATAGGCTCTTGACGGTGATTTTACCGGAATGCGCCAAAATGATGATTTTAGCCAATGCCAGCCCTAAACCGTGACTTTTGGACTCAACATCTTTTGAACTACGGTTGCGGCTGAAGAAACGGTCAAAGATTTTGGGAAGTTCATCTTTTGGAATTCCCGGTCCGTTGTCGGTAACACCAAAGCATACATATTGTCCTTCCTGGTAGATGGACAACTTGATTACACCATTGTCTTGAGTATATTTGACGGCATTGTCGATGATAATGCGGTAAGCTTCCTTAATTCTGTTTTTATCCGCGTATATCGTCGGATTATGAACAGGAGTAAAGGTGAATTGTTTTTTAGGGGCTATGAATGAAAATTCTTTGACCAGATCCGATACGAGGGAGCAAAGTTCAAAAGATGTCTTCTCCAATTGAAAAGTGGCTTTGTCTGATCGAGCAATAAACAAAAGCTTTTCTACCAGATCCTTCATATTTTCTGTTTCTTCGGCGATGGCGTCAATGGATTCTTGCAGGATTTTCGGGTCATCTTTCCCCCACCGGTTCAACATATTTGCATACCCCTGTATGACAGCGATGGGTGTTCTTAGCTCATGAGATGCGTCAGATACAAATTGTTTTTGCTTTTGATAAGAGTTTTCAATGGAATCCATCATTTGGTTAAAGGATTGGGCAATATCTTTCAATTCATATTTACTATCGCTGACATTAATTCTGGATGTCATATTGCTTTCGGATATTTGCCTTAGTGTTTGACTTAATTCTTGCAAGGGAGAAAGCAGACTCTTGGATACTTTAGACGACTTGTAGCCAATAAGTCCAATCATGACGAACAAGGAAACGGCTAGTATCTTTAAAATGGAAAAACCCGACAACACGTAGAAAGTAATGTCCGTATACAGGTTTGCATGATAGGTTTTGTCAATGTCCTTGATGATATATGGTAAAGAAAGATAATATTGTTCCCCTGCGCGGAATGTGTAAGGCGCAGGTACATATTGTTTAGTCTCTTTGAAGACAGAGTAATCAAAGATCAATTCATTTTTCTTGTCATATACTCGGATGAATACATTCTCGGTCAGACAAAAATCTTCTATCCTTTGTTTTTCGTCTATTCGAACAGATTGTGTAAACTCATGATATCGAGTAAACGGTATATTCTTTGCATAGACGAAACTTATTCCCAAGATGACGATAAAGACAGCAAAAATAGAATACTGTAATAACAACCGTATATTGAACAGAGTAATCCTGAATGCTATCGAGAAGCGTGTTTTCAACCCAATGTTCTTTATTGCATTCACCGGATAGGATAAAACCGCAAAAAGCTTCTCTATTGCAGTTTTTTTGTTTCCTTGTTGTCGGTGTCTACTCATCAGCGATTTTGTAACCTACCCCTCTTACCGTTTCAATGACGGAGACATTGAAGCGGTTATCAATTTTGTCCCTTAGATATTTTATATAAACATCAGTGATATTGGTGTTTCCTGCATAATTGTATCCCCATACGCCTTCTAACAACCGATCACGGGTCAGCGCAACATTCTTGTTGCTTAACAAGTATTCCAAAAGATCAAATTCGGTTTTTGAGAGGTCAAAAACCGAATTTGATCTTTTGGAATTACAACACGTGTTTCAGGATACAACATTAAAAGGCCTTTGGCCAAATAGTTGTCCTCCGGTCGGTTTTTTGGCTGTGATCGTTTTAATGCCGCACGAATACGCGCCAACAGTTCTTCAATGGCAAATGGTTTGGTTAAATAATCATCCGCACCCATATCCAATCCCATGACCTTATCCGATACATCATCTTTTGCAGTCAACATAATGACAGGGACTTGAGAAACCTTTCTCAATCTTCTGCAAACCTCAATACCGCTTAAACCTGGCAACATCAGATCCAGTATGACCAAATCGGTTTCCGGCTCGCATGCCGTTTCTAAACCGGATAATCCGTCGTAAGTTACTTTTACATTATATCCTTCATGCTCCAGTTCGAGTTGTAGGAATCTTGCTATTTTCTGTTCGTCTTCCACAATAACGATTCGTTGCGTCATTTTCTCACCTCTTACTTTCTCATTTCCAAAATATTATATCTTAAATAGGATATTAATGAAACAATCGAACCAATATCTTACCGACATGGGAGAAGGGGGCATGGCCCCCTTTTAAAGTATGATGTGGTTTTGTCGGTTCTTGTTAGATTACTTATTCAACAGTATATTCATCCGGTTTGCTCTGATCGTTTCCTTGAGTACTGTTTTGATTGGGTTGAATGTTTTGTTGCTGATTTCCCCCATTCTTTGTGGCATCATGCAAGAATTTGTTGATATCCACATTGGCTCCTGTATATTTTTGAATACTGAATCGGTATCCTAAGAGCAATGCCACTACGATACTTATGATGATGATAGGGAAGGATCGCAGTGTAAGCAGGATGAACAATGCTATGAATAAAACTGAAAGGTTCAGTATGGTAGATCCCTTGTCTTCCACCACAAATCTCGTACGGTATGCCTTCGAAAAGAACTCTTTCAATTTAGAAGTTTTCTCTTCGTTTTTCACTTTGCTGTGATTTCGCTCGAAATCGACTATGGCTTCTACCATGTTTCCGTTATTACGTTCCAAGTACATCTTTGCTTCTTCGTAACTGCAATTGGTTCTCTTTCTGAATTGATCGATCATTTCCATTGTAACCATTTATATCACTCCTCTCGTGTTTTCATATATTAGTTAATTGTTAAACCCCATAACCCGCTA
>CALCRE010000188.1 GCA_937894465.1 uncultured Clostridia bacterium | reverse complement strand
CCAGTTTCGCTCCTTTTTTTATTTTTCAACTGTCGAATAGCGGATTATAACACAACGATCATAGGGATGGATAAAAAATTCATCATTTATAATTTTACTGTGCTACGTAAAGAAAGAACAGGTCAAAGACCTGTCCTTTCACAGATCGTTTCTATTTGTAAATAGGTCCTAAAGCTCCGCAGGCTCTGTAATCGGCGCTTTCCAAGTCTTTTGTCCCAAAAGCATTCCACATTGCAGGTCGGAATATCTTGTCATCCGGAACATTGTGCATGCTCACAGGAATTCTCAACATAGAGGCCAAAGTTATAAGCTCTGCACCGATATGACCATAGGAAAATGCTCCGTGATTAGCTCCCCAATTGGCCATCACCGAGTAAACATCTTTGAATGCACCTTCACCGTTTACCCTTGGTGCAAACCAAGTTGTAGGCCATGTAGGATCTGTCCTGTTATCCAGTATGGAATGGACATGATCCGGCAACTCCGCAGAAAATCCTTCTGCAATTTGAAGAACAGGACCTAATCCCCTGATCAAATTTAGTCTGCACATGGTAAGGGGCATACCTCCCTTGGACTTGAAGTTGGATGAATATCCGCCGCCTCTAAAATAGCCCAGACTTGCCGGTCTCCAAGAGGTGGCTTTCAAACATTGATCGGCTTCTTCGTTTGTGATCTCCCAGAAGGGTTTTATCACAGGCTTTTGATCTCTGCTTTGCTGTCCCGTTGCATCCAATGCAGCCGAACCGGAATTTATTAAGTGAATCAATCCGTTTTGAGCAACGCCTTCCAAAGTATATCCTGTGACACGTTTTACAGCATCAGGACTCCAATAGGTTCTTACATCGGCAAATGCCTGAGCAGTATTTGTTAATAAATAACCTAGCATCATGCCGTCTCCGTTCAAACAGTCATTTTCAGTAGCGATAATAAAGGGTTGCCTGATTCCGGTCCAATCAAAGGAAGAATTCAGAATGGCCTCCATAAAGTCTCCATTTGTCATAAAATCATTCCAGTGTCGTTGACCTTGGAATCCGGAGACCAGTGCATTACGTCCCATGGCTTCTTCATAGAATCCAAGCTCATGAAGACGTGGATTCCCGATCATCAAATCTCTTGTAATCATGGCCATTTTAACGCATTCTTCCCAATTAAGATCCTTTTCTTTTCTTGTTTTTTGCGTTTGGGGAGGATTCAGATCCGTTCCTTCATTGCAATTTTTCTTGGTCCAAGCAAGTGCATGTTCAAATTCAACCGGATCATAAATTCCTTCTTTTAGTCTGCGTTGCACTTCGCTCATATCAACATATTCGTTTCGCATGCCTAAGTATGTTTGGAAAAAATCCGGGTTCACAATAGAACCGGCAATCCCCATGGAAACCGATCCGATTGAAAGATAGGACTTTCCCTTCATATATGCTGTGGCAAGTCCTGCTTTAACAAACTTTAATATTTTTTCTTGAACGTCACCAGGGATGGTGGTATCAGCTGCATCTTGCACTTCGTGACCATATATTCCGAATGCAGGTAATCCTTTTTGTGCATGAGCGGCCAGCACAGCAGCCAAATATACTGCCCCGGGGCGCTCTGTACCGTTAAATCCCCATACAGCTTTCGGTATATATGGATCCATATCCATAGTTTCAGAGCCGTAGCACCAACAAGGGGTGACGGTTAAAGAAACACCGACTCCTGCTTTTGCAAATTGATCGGCACAAGCTGCAGCTTCGGCAACACCACCGATGGATGTGTCGGAGATCACACAAACTACATCCGACCCATCAGGGTATTTAAGATTTTTCGATATTAACTTTGCTGCTGATTTTGCCATATTCATGGTTTGATCTTCAATGGATTCCCTGACACCTCTTCTTCTTCCGTCGATTACCCGCCTGATCCCGACTTTTGGAAAGTCACCCAATAATCGATTTCCCTTCTTTACATTCATACTGGTATCCTCCGTTATATATTAATCTGTTATTTTAGTTGCAACTAAATTATTAATCGGATTGTTATGATATAAGTAGCTTGCGATTGTGGAGTTGTTAATGATTGTGATCAAGGATTCAACCTTTTCGCCTGTAGCAAACACGGTAATGGCAGTGAATATGGAAAACACCACCAATAAGCCTGCAACACACCCTAGTATAAAACCGACACTGCGATCCAACTGCTTAATCACGGGAGCGTCGGCTATTTTTTTGATGAACAGAAATATGAAAGAAAAAAGTATTCTTATCACAACAAATAACAAAATACCTGCTATGGCAACAGTTAAGTAGTCTGCAATTCCGGAACTGACGGCATATGCTGTGGAGTCTGCTCCGGTTGATACTGCTGCAGAGGCGTTTTCAGCAGATCTCTCTGCCAGATAAGGTTTAATATTTTCCGGAAGAGGTATTTGGTCGAGCAAATGATTAATGCTGTCCATGATCGATAGCCCTGCCGACAGAACTTTTCCTTGGGTGGTTTGATAAATCCTATCCACCATCTTTTGATAAAATTCAGCTTGTTGCAAAACCCTGGCAAAGGGGTCTGCAAATTTTAAGGCGATGAAGATGGAGAATATGAAAGACAGTACCTTATAGGTCATTCTAATGATGCCGGAAAACAGACCGACAATACCTGCTACCGCTATGATGCCAAGAACGATGATATCAATAGCAATCAATTTTCATCAAATCCCTTCTAATATAATTTAATATATGTCATATCTATTTCGGTTATGGATACGGCATGTGTTCTTCCTAATGGGTAGATATCCAATATATCGCTTTTAGAGCTGTATCTTTTTAAAATTGTACCGTCGGTATTAAAAAATATGACTTCTCTTCCGTAGTTAATTGCAGCAATGTCATCATACGTTCGTATGTTTCCAATATTGGTCCCGTATGTATACTCGTGAAGGATATTGCCTTGATAATCGGAGAAAGCAACTGTGCATGTCCCTTCATTATTGTAATAAGCATACACCAATCCGTTTTTAATCGATGATACGCCGATCATTTTACCTGGTTCTGCTTTCCAAGCCAATGAGGCGTTTCGGTCGAAACTATATATTCCTTCTTCATTCCCTGCTAATACCGCCGAACCATTCAACGAGAACAAAACTGAAAATAGTGTATCTGGTGCAATGTGACCGGCATCGGCAGTATCGGCCAAAAAGTCAGAGAACTCTAAATTGGATTCGAAACCGGTACCGGATATTTTTACACTGTTGATGACATATTCCTTATTAGAAGACAGAACCGTTGCATTCACCGCAATACTTCCCCACTTGGATATTTCACAGATCTTCTTGCCAGAGGGGCTGTAAAAGCTTACTTTCGAATAAGCATCGGTGTCGTCACACAAAATGGATATGTAGCCATCGTCATTGACCGTCATATGCCGGATGGTTCCTTTTAACTCCAAGGAAGCAATTCGTTTTAGCCCTTTATATATATATACAATCTTATCGTTTCGATCGCCGATTAATGCAATTTCTGCATTATATGCTGTGACCGGTTCGGTGATTTCGATGATTTCCTTGTGCACTGCTTGTCCCGTTGCATCGTATACGGTAATGTCTTGTCCGCTGCTTACATAAAGATAACGACCGCAGGGTACATATGCGTAAGATGAACCACCGGATACCACAGTACTTAAGTTGGTCACTTTGTCTCCGGGTTGATCTTGATTTTCTTTGGTGACCAAAGCAATAACGGACTGGATCCTGCTAAAATCATATTGACCGGATTTTAATACCGAGATTACTGTTAATAAGGCAATGATAAAAACAACGCAAACCAAAAAGATAAATGAAAAAGCGTTTCTTGCTTTATTATCCTTATTTACTGAGTTCTTTTGCTTATTTGTTTTCTCCGCCATTCGCCTTTATTCTCCGTTAGCCAAATCTTTTACTTAAATTCCCCTTGTAATTATATCATATCGAAGCCGGTGGCTTCAATGCAAAGTATTCGGAAGAGTTAATTGCGTTGCTACATTTTTTTTATCTGTGGATAAGATAAAATCCCAAATAAATCGATTTATCGGCGTTTTTTTACTCTCTAAATGATGTTTTAGTGAGTGTTTCAATATTTTAAAGTTAATCCGCCACTTTTGTCGGATAAAATGTGGGAAAAGGGTATGCCAAGCTTGTCCGGATAACACCAGATAAAGCCCACGCTATGCGTGAGAGAACGGAAGTAGCAGTAGCGATGATGATATAATAGTCCTCCTCTGATATACTATATAGGTTTCGCAAGCCAATATCAATCAGAGGAGGACATCCAAAATGGACAATA
>CALCRE010000187.1 GCA_937894465.1 uncultured Clostridia bacterium | reverse complement strand
TAGTCAACTAGGGCTTTTGCAAGCCCACTACCTTTAGGTGGTGGGTAGTTGACCTTACTACCTCAGAACTTTTTACTACTTTATCAAATTACAACCTATTATATCAACTAAAAAAGCATGTTACAATACTTAATATTTCACAAACCGGGCATTCCTATAATATAATATAGAGAGCCTGTTGGATAACCTAATTAAAATTTTTGTAAAATCACTTGACAGACAGATGAAGTAATATATAATTGCATATCAGAACCAAGAAACCATATTATCTATTTGTTGACGGAGGTAAAAATGAAAGTTGCAAAATTCGGCGGGTCCTCATTAGCGGATGCCAATCAAATAAAAAAAGTGTGTGATATTATTACCGGTGATGCACAACGTAAATTCGTTGTTGTTTCTGCTCCGGGAAAACGGTCTAAAACCGATGTAAAGGTCACCGACATGTTAATCGGATGTGCCGATGCCATGCTGAAAACAGGTAACGCCGATCAAGAAATTCAAAACGTAGTCAACCGTTATGAAGGTATCGCAACTGAATTGGGGATGTCAAAGGATATCATTACAGTGATTCGTGACGACTTGACCCAAAGAGTTCATTCCTCTGTTGAACACAAAGGTAAATTTATCGATAACTTAAAAGCAGCCGGAGAAGACAATTGTGCCAAGCTGGTAGCTGAATATCTAAGAGGCTTGGGTGTCAATGCTCGTTATGTCAATCCCAAGGATGCCGGATTGTTTTTAACAGAATCCTTCGGTAATGCACGCATTCTACCGGAGTCATACGATAACTTACGTAAACTTGCCGATATAGACGGTATAATCATATTTCCGGGTTTCTTCGGTTACAGTAGAAACGGAAGTGTCGTCACTTTCTCAAGAGGAGGGTCGGATATTACCGGATCCATTTTGGCCGCAGCGGTGAAAGCAGATCTGTATGAAAACTTTACCGATGTGGATTGCGTTTATTCCGTGAATCCCAACTTGGTGAAAAACCCTAAACCCATAACCGAAATGACATACCGTGAAATGAGGGAATTGGCTTATGCCGGGTTCAGTGTGTTTCACGAGGAAGCCCTTACACCGGTGTATTACACAAACATACCTGTGAAGGTGAAGAACACGAACAACCCAAGTGCACCGGGTACCACTATATCACCCAAACTCATAGATCCCCAACGACCCGTGGTGGGAGTCGCAGGAGACACCGGTTTTTGCAGCATTTACGTCCGCAAATATTTGATGAACCACGAAATCGGATTCGGAAGAAAATTGTTGGAATTGTTGGAGAGCGAAGGTATTTCGTACGAACACTCCCCTTCCGGTATTGATGATATATCGGTGGTTATTCGTGAATCCCAGCTGACTGACGAAATTGAAGAACGTTTGATAAGAGATATAAAAGAAAAGCTCCGTCCGGACGATATCTTTATCCAAAAAGGGCAAGCATTAATCATGCTTGTGGGAGAAGGTTGTAAAAACACAGTCGGCATCTCGGCCAAAGCCACAAAGGCTTTAGCGGACGCCGACATTAATATCGAAATGATCAACCAAGGTTCCTCTGAAGCCAGTATCATGTTCGGTATCAGAGGACAACGCTGCGATGACGCCATCGTTGCACTGTACAAAGCATTCTTCGAGTAACCTTCTTAATTTCTTAAAATTGTAACCAAAATACTATGCATATTTCCGGGCAGATCCACTGGGATTCTGCCCTCTTCATATTTCTTACCGTCCACCATGACTTCGATGTCTCCGGTACTTACCCCAAAAGGATTTTGTACGGTAATAAAGAATTTTGAATCCTTAATTTCCATATATACCGAATAGTTCTTCCAGTTTTTTGGGATACAAGGTTCAATGATTATGTGACCGCCTTCGCACCGAATACCAAGTATATAGTTCAAGCCGGATTGATAAAGCCATGCAGCGGAACCGGTATACCAGCTCCATCCTCCCCTTCCCGAATATTCCGGAGATGAATACACATCAGCAGCCACCGCATAAGGCTCTGTTTTGTACTTCATCATACTCCAATAATCTCCGGTATGGTTCACAGGATTGATGAGATTGAAAAGCTCGTATGCTTCATTGCCCTTTCCTAATTTTGTATACGCAACGATATTCCAAACGGCACCATGAGTATATTGCCCCCCGTTTTCACGGATTCCCGGGAAGTATCCTCTAATATATCCCGGGTTAGGCTCAAAGTGTTCAAAGGGCGGTGTCAATAGTTTTACCAGCCTTTCTTTTTTATCTACCAAGTATTTGGCCACTGACTCCATGGCTTTGTTTTTCCGTTCAGGTCCGGTTCCATCTGAAATGATTGACCAAGATTGGGATATGGAATCAATCATACACTCAGTGTTGTTTTTGGAGCCAAGCACCGTACCGTCGTCACTAAATGCCCTGACAAACCAATTCCCGTCCCAACATTCTTTGTTCACAGCTTCCTTATAATCTTCAATTCTCCGCTTTAATTCATCGGCATAACCTTGTTCTTGCCTCATTTGGGCAATGGGTACAAATTCGCCCATCACCGTGATCAAAAACCATGTCAACCAAACGCTTTCTCCTTTGCCTTCCACACCCACTGTATTCATGCCGTCATTCCAGTCTCCGCCTCCCATTAACGCTATGCCTCTTTCTCCTTTGGTATAGCCTTTTTCGATGGCTCTCTTACAATGCATATACACATCTTCGCAAACGTCACTGACCTCCGGAACCTTGTAGGATTCATGTTCGTCTTCTCCTAAAAGATCGCTTATGATGTAGAACACCTTTTCCTTCAAGATGGAGGGATCATTGGTGACTTTTATATAATACGAAACCACAAATGGAAGCCACAACAAGTCATCGGAAATTTTTGTACGCACTCCTCTACCGTCTTCATCGTGCCACCAGTGAAGCACATCACCTTCTATAAATTGATGCGCACAACAACGAATGATTTGTTCTCGTGTAATAGACGAGTCAAAATATAGCAAAGGAAGAGTGTCTTGAAGTTGATCTCTGAATCCGTATGCTCCTCCGCTTTGATAAAAAGCCGCTCTTGCATACATTCTACAAATCAAATTCTGATACATCAAGTGTCCGTTCATGATGGTGTTAAAAGAGTCATCAGGCGTATTCACTCGAACCTTGTTCAAAAATTCCAAATGGTTGCGTTTCACATCCTCCAAGCTGCTTGTAACACCGGCCGGATCTGCGTATCGCCCACATAAATCTATGACCTTTGCATAGTCCTCGCTTTGACCGAATAAAAACGATACAGTCTTGTTTGATTTTGTCGCTATGGTACAATTTACTGAAATAACCCCGCATGGATTGTAACCGGCACCAACATTACAACTTAAATTCTCACCGTAAGCACTGATGGGTGACTTTAACGAACCGCCTTTTCCGAGAAATTCCGTTTTGTCTCCGGTCCAAGAATCAATGCTTTCACTGCTACTGATAAATCCGATGTTGTTTTTAAAATCTTCGGTGTATGAGTTTTTCGCATAGAAAATGTTGTTCTTAATATCCATCTCGGTTAAAATATATGGCGCACTGACTTCTCTGTCCACTCCCAACACAAGATCCACATAAAAATATAATACAACGGATCGGTCGGTGTCCGAATTATTTTTGATATTCAAAGAATATACTTTCACAGGATCGTTCTTATCCGCAAAGACATTCATGTTCATGGACAACCCGGCCGTATTGTGCATAAAGGTGGTGTAACCGTATCCATGTCGAATTCTGTATTCCTCATCGTCTCTTATGGGGGATGCAGTCGGAGTCAATAATTGTCCTCCTGTCATATCATATAAATAGACGATCTCCGAGGGGGTATGCTCCACACAGAGAGCTTGTTTTCCCTTGAATTCTTATACCATGTATAACCTGCTCCGGATTCGGTAACGGTGAAACCGAAATTTTTGTTTGCAATAACATTGATCCAAGGTAAGGGTGTAGTTTCACGATTTCTCAAAGTGATGACATATTCGTTTCCGTCATATGAAAAGCCGCCCAAACCGTTATAGTATTTTAAGTTTTCCATGGGCAATTCTTCATTGACATAATGTATTTTTTGAGTGCTGACAACTTCTTTCTTAACAATGCTGTCTTCGTACATAATTCTCCGCACCCGTTTTAAATTGAACCCCGATTTCGAATCAATGACAACCCGTGCAACAGAAGTGACCAAAGTCACAAAGTCCTTCTCCACCTCAGATGTACTTAATATATGCACTCCTTTATTACCGGTTCCGGGATAGAAGATCTTTACATCCGTCATAATGTCACGAATCCGGTTGGATAAATTGTTGTAATAACCGGAAGATTCGTCGGTCAATATGATCAAGTCCGCATCAATACCGTTTTTATTAAAATATTCATAAGCCGAAACCATTTCCTTGACAGTTTGCAAACCCTTTTCATCATGAATCTTCACTAAAATGATGGGATGATCTCCGGAAATGCCATACTTCCAAAAGCTTTTTTGCCCAAGGCTGTTTTGTTTCATGACATCCACAGGACCTCTTAACAAACGTGAAGGATAATACAAGCTACCCACCAAGTTAAGGTATTGGTTCACTTTGGTTTTATCAATCCCCAAATATTTCATTTCCACTTCACTGTCAGCCTTGGCCACATTGAATATATCATCACAGTAGTTACAGCTTTGATACATCTGGGCCGTTGAAACCGCTTCTTTTGCAGAACCTGCCACTCCGATGACAAAATAGACAACTGCCTTTTTACCGGAGCCGATACTTACATGCACCCTTTTTGCCATACAAGAATCCAAATTGTTTCCGGCTCGATTGGATAGTGGCAAGTCGGATTTCTGTGCATAAGGTGATCGAATACTCCCATGCCTTCCTAGGAATTGATATCGATCGGTTTCATATTCTACACCACCGATTTGTCTGCTTTCCGTACTACAAGTCACAAATCCATATTTATCCTTTTTGTTCCCTTGTCGTATGCGTCTTCTCACTAACAGAACGTTCTTGTCTCTTATATATTCCGTACTTAAGAACATTTTGGAGAATGCAGGATGAGCCATATCAGAGGTCATAGGATCCAACACCGGTTCGAAATACAATGTAACATCCATATCGGCTTTATCCTTACGACGATTGACAATAGACACCTTCCTTATTTCTACATTATGCTTGGGAGATACGGTAATTTCGGTTTTTGTCTCAATATTAAAGTCTTCTCTTAGATATTCCGCACGGTCGGGATGAAATTCCACACTGTACCGATCCGGCATCAAGCAAACCGGCATATATGCCGAGCTCCACATTTTGTTTTCATTATGCAATCTGACATATACAAACATCCCGTAAGGTGCCCCTATATTATCAGATTTCCATCGATTCACCATTCCTCCTGCATATTTACTGAATCCTTCTCCGGTGGATGTGAGCATCACCGTATATCCGTTATTGGACATCACATGACATACCGGATATTTGGGGTTGCAAATACCTACATGGCGATAATCAGATTTCACCGGTTTTGCACTTTCCTCTTTATATGGCTTTTGCACTATGATAGGATCATCTTTGACAATTAATCCACCGGGATTTCTTTCTTCCAAAATCAAATCCACGCTCTTGGTTTCATCGTTACGATTGAATCGTTCCATAATGATCTTATTGTTTAACAGATTGTCAAAAGAGGCAAACATCATACCCTGGTGATGAATCATATAACTTTTGATCAATTTGCACTCCGGCTTGATATTCTTTGTCGGAGCCATGAAGTCCAATGCTTCATAAAATCCGAACATGTCCTCCCCGCCGTATTCTCTGAGCTTTTGCATATTCTCATAGGCATGGTTCATTTTAAAGGGCATAGCCAAAAAACATGCATAAGGTGCAATGACCAACGACTTTTTAATGTCTGATCGAAGGCCGATGCCCGGTACACCAAAAGCCCTGTATTGATAGTTAAGTTTTTTATCAAACTTGTAGTATCCGGATTCAGATATACCCCAAGGCACGTTCCGATCATGGCAATACTCCATTTGCTTTTCAATAACCTTTCCGCAAGTGGTGTCCATCATGCTTCCCTTTATTTGTTTTAAGAAAATAGAAGGCAACAAATATTCAAACATGGTTCCACTCCAGGATAACAATGTGGCTTTATGTCGTATGACTGTAAAAGGACGCCCTAATTTGAACCAGTGCTTTAAAGGAACTTGATTCTTGGAAATGGCCAAATAACTTGCCAATCTTGCTTCGGAAGCCAGCAAATCATAATGGGTTCGGTCATACTCTCCGGTGGATGTATTAAACCCGATGTAAAAAAGATGCTTCTTGTGGTCATACAGCTTTGAGAAGTCCATTTGCTCCCATAGATCTCTGCATTTTTTGATCAATGCATCTATTCTTGATGTAAGAGCTTTCCTTTCAGCTTCTTGCGCATATTCAACAGAGATCACACCGTCTCTTAGCATGCATTTTAAGTCTTTTTGCAATCCCTCGCACAAAGTATAGCATATGAGGGTCCATTCCGCACTTTTCCCATTCTTATTGCGTTCATTGCACACTTGATTCACAAAAGACACAAAATCCAAATCTTCATTCCATGTATGCTCCTTGAATTCCGAAAGTCTTTGCGTCATATTCATGCCTTCTCGCAACTCATCTGCATCGATTTTCATACCGGGTAATTCTTTCAATGCTTCTACGGTTACTACAAGACATGCGGCAAGGTTGCCGCTGTCTGCCGTAGACACATATCCCGGGGAAAGGACTTTTAATTTGTTTGTTTCATACCAGTTGTAGAAATGGCCGTTCCACTTGTCCATCTCTATCATAGTATCAATCAAACTTTCGGTGATTTCAAGAAATCCGTATATACCGATAAAGCGCATATCCAAAGCACATACGCCGGATAGCAGTTGGAACCCTAAATTTGTCGGTGAAGTTCGATTCGCCTGAGTAAAGGCCGGAATGATCTGACAGTTATCCGGAACCAATTTGTTGGGGCTTTTTATCATAAAATATTCAAAATATCCCCACACCTTGCGAGCGACAAAACGGACATCTTCCCTGATATAGTCCGGTACAGGCTTGTCTCTTTCAATCCTTTTACCGAGCTTTGCGGTAATAAAAGGCGAAAGAAACAAAAGAGTTCCTAAAAGGGCTAAAAACAACCAATCTGTTTGCAGATTTAGGATAGGATAAACAAGCATAAATAAACCCAGCACAATGTTCGGCAACATTTTCATCATGTATTTTGCTGTTTCATGATTACCCATATTCTCACATGCTTCCGCAGTTTGCCATTCAAGTAACCGCTTTTTGGTGACATAGATCCGAGCCACGGTTCTGATCACAGCGTCTGCTGTCATATATGCTTTTAAGGGCAAGAATAAAAAGTTGAAAAACAATTTTACCAAAGACTTGCCAAGGGAGCCGTAGAAATTCGACACAAAGATCCCAACGGTCATGGTGCGTATTTTAATCCATAAAAACATAATGATATCTTTAGCCAGGACAATCAAGTCACTGGCAAATATGATTATCAGCATCTTGAGGACAGGTACATTAATCAAGACACAGATCAACCATATCAATATTTGAGATACCGGATATAGGGAACGAATCAAATTATCCGTGATTTTGAATCGTGACAAACCGGACAATCCTCTTTTTGAAGAAAGCCAGGGTAACAATTGCCAATCTCCTCTGATCCAACGGTGTTCCCGTTTGAAAAATGCCATAGGAGTGGTGGGAAATCCGTCCATCAGCATGATATCGCTGACATAGGCGGTACGTAAATAGCAACTTTCTAATAGGTCGTGGCTTAATATGGCGTTTTCCGGCAACTTCTTTCCTAATACTTGATGGAATGTATCCACATCATAGATACCTTTTCCGGTGAAAATACCTTCCTCAAAATAGTCTTGATACAAATCATAGGTTTGGGATGAATAGCAATCAATCCCGGTAAGTCCGGAAAATAATGCAGAAAACCTTGTGGCCAATGCATTTTCCATCCTGACACCCACTTTAGGTTGTATGATTCCGTACCCGTCAACCACCATGGTTCCCTCTTCATTGACCACTGCCTTGTTCAAAGGATGAGAAATGGTGCCACACAAATCGTGAGCGGTGCCTTTGTTCAATTCGGTATCGGCATCCACCGTAATCACGTATCGGATGCTTTGAAGCAATTCCTTGTTATGGTCATGGGGTATAAAGGAAGTACCGTTATCTCCTCTTAGAAAAGCATTGAATTCTTCTAATTTTCCTCTTTTTCTCTCGTATCCCATCCAACAATTTTCTTTCGGATTGTGAGCTCTTTTTCTGAAGAACACCATAAAGCGATCATTCATGCCTTCTTGACGATCTTTGAAAAAGGCTTTAAGCTCCGGTGAATTCATGACCTGCTGAACATATTGTTGAGAATATTCCATCAATTCTTGATCATAAGGTGCATTTTCTTCCTTATAATCTTTAAAGTCAGCCAAAACCGCCATGTATAAATTCTTATCTCGATTGGCCAACCAATACACCTTCAATTTGTCGATGTATTCTTTCATTTTATCTTTTGAATCGGTAATCACCGGAATCACTGCAACAGTTCTGCTTTCATCCGGAATACCGAATCGATAATCCAACCGGGGCATCATTCCGGGCTTTGAAAACTTACCGATGGAGTCATTGACCAAGGTTTTCGAAATTTGATACCCTACGGGAAACACAATCAGTATGAGTAATAAGCTCTCCCAGGAAAAACAAGGATATGGAAATAGAAAGCATGTGACAATCGCGGTTAGCAGCAACCCTAGCATAACTACCAACAATGCATAGGATGTAAAGCGGTTTTTGAGGTTTATTTTAAAGGTATCTTCAACAATTTGATTAAAGTTTCCGTTGAGTAAGTAATATCCGATATAGATACTTTTATCTGAAGGCTTTTTGTCCTTGATCCTTTCTTTGCATCGGGTGACTATTTTTTTTGCCACATCCCATTCCGTCAGGTTGGTTTTCCGTGCAATTTCCTCTATTTTTTTATGGTATACAACCTTTGTTTGAAAGTTGGATATGTTATATGCTCCTGCAGGATCCTCTGTCAATACAGCTTCCACCTTACTTAATTGCAAATAGATATCTTCCCATAAAAGCGAGGAGATATCATTCAACCCCATGATCAATGAGGTAATACGCACCTGCAGATG
>CALCRE010000186.1 GCA_937894465.1 uncultured Clostridia bacterium | reverse complement strand
CCGGATGCTGATAAACTTTTGGTTACCCAAGTGGATATCGGAGATGAAACAATCCAAATTGTCACCGGAGCGAATAATATTAAAGAAGGGGACACAGTCCCTGTGGCTTTACACGGATCGGAATTGCCCGGCGGTGTAAAAATTAAAAAAGGCAAATTAAGAGGGATGGAATCCAATGGAATGATGTGTAGTCTGGATGAATTGGATTTGGATCATCATGAGTTTCCCTATGCCGATCCGGAGGGTATCTTAATATTGCAAGAGAGTGTAAAACCGGGAAGTGATATCAAAGATGTTTTAGGATTGGATGAGGATGTCATTGAGTTTGAAATCACCCCAAACCGTCAGGATTGCTATTCTGTGATCGGACTTTCTCGGGAAGCGGCTGCAACCATGAAAAAACCTTTTCGATATGCAAAACCTGTAGTTAAAGAAGAAGGTCCGGCTATTGATGGCCAAGTTACCATACAAATTAAAGATACTGATTTATGCTGTCGCTATTCTGCTAGAATCGTGGAAAATGTCAAGATAGAACCCTCTCCGGCTTGGATGCGCAAACGTTTGACCGAGTGTGGAATCCGACCGATTAATAATATAGTGGACATCACTAACTATGTGATGCTCGAATACGGTCAGCCCATGCATGCATTTGACTTTGATACGGTCAAGGACAGCACCATTGTGGTAAGAAGGGCAAAGTCAGGAGAAACCATAGAAACATTGGATGACGAAAAGCGCGCTTTGGATGAAGATATGTTATTAATCGCGGATCCTGAAAAAGCTTTGGCAGTAGCCGGTGTCATGGGAGGTGCTTATACCCAAATTACGGATAAAACTACGCGTATATTGTTTGAGTCTGCCAATTTTAATCGAAAATCCGTCCGCTTGACGGCAAAGCGATTAGGGATGCGTACTGAGTCCTCAGGTTTATTTGAAAAAGGACTGGATCCTAAAAACACCATAAATGCATTGGATCGGGCTGCTGAATTAGTGGAGATGTTAGGTGCCGGTGTTGTTAGGAAAGGCCGGGCGGATGCCGATTATTCACCTGCAAGCAATAAGACGGTTCCTTTCGAACCGGAGAAGATCAATCGGTTGTTGGGCACTGACATCCAAGATGAGATTATGGTGAAAATTTTAGATCGCCTGGAGCTTCAAACGGATGTTGAAAAAATGGTCATCCATGTTCCTTCTTTTAGACAAGATGTGGTTGAAACCGCTGACATTGCTGAAGAAATTGCACGTTTTTACGGATATAACCACATTACATCCACTCTTTTAGAAGGTAAGTCCGTTACAAGAGGAAGCAAAACCTACTCCCAAAAGATAAGGGACACCATTTCCAATATTATGGCAGCATGTGGTTTGAATGAAATTTACACCTACTCTTTCACATCGGAAAACGTTTTTGACAAGATGGAAATGGATCAAAATGATCCTCGAAGAGATGCGGTGATTATAACGAATCCTTTAGGAGAAGACTTTAAAGTCATGCGTACGGTTATGACTCCGGATATGCTTTCGGTTATTTCAAGAAACTATAATCGTTCTATTTTAGAAGGTGCATTGTATGAAATGGCTTGTGTATATGAAAAGGCCGATAACGAGGAAGCATCCAACCAAAAAGGGCAATTAATCATGGGGCTGTACGGGCAAGCTTATGATTTTTATCATCTGAAAGGAATTGTGGAAACACTGACAGAAGAACTGGGTATTCAAAATGTCGAATTCATTCGGGAAACCGGTTTGAACGAATTTCATCCCGGATGTACCGCCAAGGTGAAAAAAGGTGACGTGACTCTGGGTGTCATCGGTGTAATCCATCCTACCGTATGTGAGAATTTCCTTGTTCCGGAGGGAACCCTTTGCGGTATAATGGACACAGAACAACTTGTCAAACTGTCGTCAATGGATCGCAAATATGTACCTTTACCCAGATTCCCCGCCATAACAAGGGATTTGGCTATGGTCATCCAAGAAGATGTACCGGTTGGGGACATTGAAAAGCTTATTAAGGCTAACGGGGGTAAATACCTTGAGGAAGTGCGATTGTTCGATATATTCAGAGGTAAACAAGTGGGAGAAGGCTTAAAGAGTGTCGCATATTCAGTTGTCTTTCGTGCTGATGATCGCACATTGCAGGATTCGGATATTCAAAAGGCAATGGAACGCATTCTTGAAACCTTGCAATCTGAATTGAATGCCCAGCTTAGAAAATAAAAAGCAGAGCAAAGGAAGGTAAAAAAATTGGATTATTCGTCTTTGAATAAAAAGGAATATCAAGATATTGAGTTGAGGAAGCTGGACAATTTGTACGATCTCCCGTTTCATATTGATATCATATCTGCAAAACGATTCAGGAAGAATTTACACAGGCATGAGTATGTCCAGATTGAATACATCTCCAAGGGTCGCGTCAGGCATTATATTAACGACAACTACTTCGAGTTGGTTCAAGGGGATATTTTCGTCATACCGCCCTATGTTCCTCATCGGTTTGCAGATGTGCAAGACGAAGAGTCCGAAATTATCGAGTTGGAATTTATGCCGCAATACATCAATGAGAAGTTTTCACCGGAGGAAACCAGTGACACTTTCTTTGATTTTGCCTATTTGGAACCTTTCCTGGTCAGTGAAAACAAGATCAAACCCCGGTTGAATCTCAGCGGAAAGGTCAGAGACGACGTTGAGAGTATTTTAAATGAAATGATCACCGAATACAGAGGTATGGACGATGATTTCGAATTGATGTTCAAATCCTTGCTGTTAAAGATTTTGATCCTCTTGTCCAGAGAATACAAAAAAAGTGATGCCGAAATACAAGATCATAATGTCTTGTTGGATAGACACAAGGAAAATCTCATAGCAGCAAGGGATTATATCGACAAGAATTATTTATTTGACATCAAAGCGGAGGATGCTGCGAAAATTGCCATGGTGTCCGGATCCTATTTCAGATATTTGTTCAAAAACCTGACGAATAAAACATTTACTGAATATGTGAATTATTTAAGGATCAAAAAGGCTTCGGAGCTGTTGATCAAGAATTACACGGACAGTGTGTACGACATATGTTTTTCGGTGGGGTTCAACAACATTAATTATTTCAATCGTCTATTCAAGCAACAAACGGGGCTCAGCCCGTTGCAATACAGAAAAAAGGTGCTACGCATCAAATAATTTTTTTAGGAGGTAAGGTCAAAATGATTATCGATGTTCACAATCACCCCGATTGGCATCATCATAACGTAGACAAGTTCATAGAGAACATGAATCAATACAATATCGACAAAACGTGGATATTGTCATGGGAGTGTCCTGAAACGGAGTATGATCCGGGCTATAACAAGAACATATCCCCTATAAACCAACATAATTGCATACCCTTTTCCAACTGCCTTCGGTATATGGAAAAGTATCCGGAACGTTTTGTTTTAGGATATGCTCCGGATCCCAGAACTCCGGATGCCATTGACAAAATGGATGCAGCTATCACCATTCACGGTGCAAGGGTATACGGAGAACTGAAATTAAGAATGATGTTCGATGACCGGGATGCCATCAGAATGTATAAATTCTGCGGATCCAAGAATGTACCGGTATTGGTGCACATTGATTATGAATTTAACTCAGGACGAGCTTATCCTAGACCTAATTACTGGTACGGCGGAGGAATCTTACCTTTTGAAAGAGCCATCGCCGAATGTGAAGAGACTATTTTCATAGGTCATGCACCGGGTTTTTGGGCTCATATTTCCGGGGATGATCAGTATAATAAAGCGGCATATCCAACGGGAAAGGTCGCGGAAGGCGGAAAATTGATTCAAATGTTGAATGATTATCCTAACCTTTATTGCGACATGTCCGCAGGATCCGGATGCAATGCATTAAAACGAGACCCGGAATTTGCTTTTTGGTTCCTGAATGAATATCAAGACCGAATTTTGTACGGAAGAGACTATTTTGACAATCAACATCAGGAATTTTTAGCAACATTGGATTTAAGCCAAGAAGTGAAGGACAAGATTTTTTACAAAAACGCACTGAAGCTGGTTCCTTTGGATGATGTAAAAGAGTAGTTACAGAGCAAAAGCCGGGAGTTGGATAAGAAAGGAAGGTAAAAAAGTGGATTATACTTCGTTAGATAAAAAAGAATATCAAGATATTACACTGCTGAAGCTTGATAATAAGCATCATTTGCCTTTCTATATCATTAAGCTTACAGGAGATCAATTCAGAAAAAACTTGCACAGGCATGAATATGTCCAAATAGAGTATGTTTCAAAAGGCAGCGTAAAGCACTATATCAACGACAACTATTTCCAGCTGGTACAAGGGGATATTTTCGTAATTCCCCCTTATGTGCCTCATCGTTTTGATGCGGACCAGAACCAAGAATCAGAAATCATCGAGTTGGAATTTATGCCTCAATACATCAACGAGAAGTTCTCACCGGAAGAAAACAGTGAAGCTTTCTTTGACTTTGCCTATTTGGAACCTTTTTTGGTCAGTGAAAACAAGATCAAACCCCGATTGAATCTCAGCGGAAAGGCCAGAGACGATGTGGAGGGCATATTAAATGAATTGATCGGGGAATACAAAGAAATGGACGATAATTTTGAGTTGATGTTCAAATCTTTTCTTCTAAGACTGTTGATTCTTCTGGCAAGAGAATACAAAAAAAGCGAGACCGATATACCGGCTCATGATGTCTTGCTAGACAGACACAAAGAAAACCTTATAGTGGCAAAGGACTATATCGACAAGAATTACATCAGTGACATCAAGGCGGAGGACGCTGCGAAAATTGCCATGATGTCCAGTTCTTATTTCAGATATTTGTTCAAGAATCTGACGAACATGACATTCACCGAATATGTGAATCACTTGAGAATTAAAAAGGCATCGGATCTTTTGGTGGAGTATTACACGGACAGTGTGTATGATATTTGCTTTTCATCAGGATTCAACAATATTAACTATTTTAATCGTGCATTCAAGCAACAGATGGGGCTCAGCCCCACACAATACAGAAAAAAGGTGCTACGCATCAAATAGCTTTATTAGGAGGTAAGGATTAAATGATTATCGATGTACACAATCATCCCGATTGGCATCATCATGATGTAGCTAAATTTATAGAAAACATGGATCAATACAATATCGACAAAACCTGGATACTGTCATGGGAGTGTCCGGAAACAGAGTATTCTCCAAACTACAACAAGAACATATCACCGATCAACCAACATAACTGCATACCCTTTTCCAATTGTCTTCGATATGTGGAAAAGTATCCGGAACGTTTTGTTTTAGGATATGCTCCGGATCCCAGAACACCGGATGCCATTGACAAAATGGATGCAGCTATCACCATTCACGGTGCAAGGGTATACGGAGAACTGAAATTAAGAATGATGTTCGATGACCGGGATGCCATCAGAATGTATAAATTCTGCGGATCCAAGAATGTACCGGTATTGGTGCACATCGATTATGAGTTTAATACGGGAAGAGCTTATCCGAGACCAAATTACTGGTACGGCGGCGGAATGTTACCTTTTGAAAGAGCCATCGCCGAATGTGAAGAGACCGTTTTCATAGGTCATGCGCCGGGTTTTTGGGCTCATATTTCCGGAGACGACCAATTTGACAAAACGTCATATCCCAAAGGCAAAGTTGTGGAAGGTGGAAAATTGATTCAAATGCTGAATGATTATCCTAATCTTTATTGTGACATGTCCGCAGGGTCAGGATGCAATGCTTTAAAGCGAGACCCTGAATTTGCTTTTTGGTTCCTGAATGAATATCAAGACCGAATTTTGTACGGAAGAGACTATTTTGACAATCAACATCAGGAATTTTTGGCAACTTTAGATTTAAGCCAAGAAGTAAAAGATAAGATCTTTTACAAAAATGCGCTTAAATTAGTTCCCTTGGATGATGTTAATCTGTAGGGTTAGCTTATGAAAAAACTTGGAATTATATTTGATATGGACGGTGTGTTGGTGGACAGTGAACCTGTCATTAAGATGGCTGCCATCAAAGGCTTGGCTCAATACGGTGTACATGCGAAACCGGAGGATTTCGAACCTTTTGTAGGAGCGGGGGAAGACCGTTTTATCGGCGGTGTGGCGGAAGCTTATCATACGCCCTATGTTCCTGAAATGAAAAAACTAGTGTATCAAATCTATGGTGAGCTGGTGGATAAGCACTTGAAAATATACGATGGAGTGCCTGAAATGCTCATTCGGTTATCTGAAAAAGGTTACAAGTTAGCTTTGGCAAGCAGCGCGGATATGATCAAAGTCAAAGCGAATCTGCAAACCGCAGGCATATCTTTCGACCTTTTCCAAGTGGTTTTAACCGGGGAAGATGTAGTGCGAAAAAAACCTGCACCGGACATCTTTATAAAGGCGGGGGAGCGGTTGGGCTTATCTTCTCAGGATTGTTGGGTGGTGGAAGATGCTGTGAACGGGTTGAAAGCGGCAAAAGCCGCCGAAATGCATTGTATAGGAATCACTTCTTCCTTTAACCGAAACAGGTTGGAGGCGGAAAATCCGGATTATGTTTTTGACAATACTTTGGATATAGAAGCGATATTCGATAAGATGATGTAAAACAACAAGAGCCCCCGTTTTTACCCGGTAAAGGTAAAACGGGGGCTTTATTGAACAGGTATAAAATGTGTATGGTTAGAAAGGGATGATAAAATATGGATGTTATGACCGCAATGAAAGGAAGAAGAAGCGTGCGAAGTTATTCTTCGAAGGAAGTGGAACCTGAAAAGTTGAAATATGTGTTGGAGGCTGCAAGGCTTGCTCCAACCGCGCGAAATTTACAAACTTTCAAAATTGTTGTTGTCACAGACCCAAAGATATTAGACCAATTGGTAGAAGCATGTAACGGACAATCATTTGTTGCTGAGGCACCGGTGTTTATTGCCCTTTGTGCTTTACAAGACGGTGGTAATATGGGATGCGGTATTCCAAGACATGTAACGGATTGTTCCATTGTCATGACTCATATCATCTTGGAAGCTTATGAACAAGGCTTGGGCACATGCTGGTTGGGCAGTTACAATCAAGGCCGGGTGAAGAAAATTTTGAAAGTGCCGGATGAGGCGGTTGTCGTGGCAGTCACACCATTAGGATATCCTGCTGAAGAAATACCGCAACGCAAAAGAAAGAGCCTTGAGGAACTGGTTTCTTACCAATCCTTTTAATTTGAAAATCGGTTTTGTTTTTTGGTTTATGATTGCATGACAAGCCTGTGTGTTATAATATATAGAAAATAAAAATAGTGAAATAATAATTTTAATAAAATAAATGAGGTGCTATATGCTTCGGTTTGATTACAAATATGCGATGAATTTTATAAATGCTCATGAAATTGAGTACAATACACCAGCTGCAAAAAATGCTATGAATTTGCTGGACTCCCGAAAAGGACCCGGTAGTGAATTTTTAGGATGGTTGGATTTGCCGGTTCAATACAATAAAGAGGAATTTGACAATGTTTTAAGTAGTGCGGAGAAAATAAAAAAGGACAGCGACATTTTAATCACTGTGGGAATCGGTGGCTCCTATTTAGGATCCAAAGCTGTCATCGACGCTTTGAGCGGCCACTTTTCCTTTTCGGAGCCTTTCGGAAAGGGTATCAGGACAATGGTGTTGTTTGCTGGAAACAACTTAAGCTCCACCTATTTAAGCCAATTGTTGGAGGTTGTTAAGAACTATGATTGTTCGGTGAATGTCATTTCAAAATCCGGTACTACCACTGAACCTGCAGTGGCTTTTCGTTTCTTAAAAGACATGATGGAGAAAAAATACGGTAAGGAAGAGGCAGCAAAGAGAATCTACGCCACCACAGACGCAAAAAAAGGTGCATTGAAAACATTGGCTGATGAGCAAGGGTACCGAACTTTCGTCATACCGGATGATGTAGGGGGACGATACAGCGTCTTGACTCCGGCGGGATTGTTGCCCATTGCTGTAGCCGGTTTTGACATAAAAGCTCTTATGAAAGGGGCGTCAGATATGCGAGATGTGGTTTCCACTCAAAATATTCACGAAAATCCTTCCTGCATGTATGCCTTATGCCGAAACATATTGTACAACAAAGGTAAAACACTTGAATTGATGATCAATTATGAGCCTAACCTTCACTATATCACAGAATGGTGGAAACAATTATACGGTGAAAGCGAAGGAAAGGATCATAAAGGTATATTCCCGGCCGGTGCGGACTTGACCACCGACCTTCACTCCATGGGGCAATACATTCAAGACGGATTGCGCAACCTGTTCGAGACCGGTTTGGTGATTGAAAACCCGAAGACCGAACTTATTTTGATGCGTGATGTCCAAGACGGTGACGGCTTGAACTATATCGCAGGAAAAGGCTTGGACTACATTAACAAGATGGCGGCAAAAGGTACGTTAATGGCCCATGTGGAAGGGGGAGTTCCCAATTTGACCGTTACGTTGAACTGTTTGGATGAGCAATCCTTGGGTCAACTGATTTACTTTTTTGAAAAAGCTTGTGGAATCAGCGGTTACATGTTGGGTGTGAATCCCTTTGATCAACCGGGCGTAGAAGCATACAAGAAAAACATGTTTCATTTGCTGGGAAAGCCGGGGTATGACAAGTAAGTGGTAGAAAGAATTGAATTCGGCACCCAAAGCCGATATATACAGCAAATAAAAGAAAAGATACAATATATACGACCGGATCACCGGATACCAAGCTATTATGTCAGAAACTTCGGATGCCAGATGAATGAAAATGAAGCGGAAAAGTACACCGGCATGCTGGAAATGATGGGATTCGTACCTGCGGTTGATATGGAAAATGCGGATTTTATACTGTTTAATACCTGCTGTGTGCGGGAGAACGCCGAATTAAAGGTATTCGGACACTTAGGCGCTTTAAAGGGTTTGAAAAGGGAAAAGCCTTGGTTGTTAATTGCAGTGGCAGGGTGTATGATGCAAGAACCTCATATGGTGGAAGATATCAAAAAAAAGCACAAACATGTGGATTTGGTGCTAGGCACACAAAACATTCATGAATTACCCCAGACCATTTATGAAAGGTTAACCCGGGAAAAAAGCATTATCAATGTTTATGACACTGAACGATATATTCCGGAAGGGATGCCCTTGAAAAGAGAACATCCATACAAGGCATGGCTAAGTATCATGTACGGATGCAATAACTTTTGTTCTTATTGCATTGTACCTCATGTCAGAGGACGGGAGAGGAGTCGGGAATTATCCGACATTTTGGACGAAGCCCGTTATCTTGCTGAGGACGGGGTGAAGGAAATTACTTTGCTAGGTCAAAATGTCAACTCCTACGGGAAAACGCTGGAAGAAAAAATTGATTTCAGCGAATTGCTGTATGCCCTGAGCAAGGTGGACGGAATCCAACGAATCCGTTTTATGACTTCTCATCCGAAAGATATTTCCAATTCATTGATCATGGCTATGAGCGAATTAGACAAGGTGTGCAAGCATTTACATCTGCCTTTGCAAGCAGGTTCTGATAAGGTCTTGAAAGAAATGAACAGACACTACACAAAGCAAAGGTATTTGGAAATTGTAGATTTTGCACGATCTAAAATACCGGGGTTGGCTCTAACCACGGATATTATGGTGGGCTTTCCGGGGGAAACCGAACAGGATTTCGCCGAAACATTGGATGTGGCCAAAAGGGTGGAATATGATCTGGCTTATACATTCATCTATTCCATACGAAAAGGTACCCCTGCTGCTGAGCGGGAAGATCAGATCCCGGAGGAGGAAAAAAAGAGTCGCTTCCAAAGGTTGTTGGAGGTGCAAGATGCCGCATCCTTGAAAAAGAACATGGAGTATATCGGAAAAACCGAGTTTGTGTTGAATGAAGGGAAGAGCAAAACCAACTCGGATATCAATACGGGACGTACCGATACCAATAAGATTGTTAACTTTAAATCCAAAGAGGACACTGCAGGGCAGATCATCAAGGTGCGTATCACCGATGCCGGTGCTTGGTCTTTGGAGGGGGAAACGGTGTGATTGAAGTTTTAAAACTAAAGGAAGTGTACTATGGAAATTATGGAAGCTGCTCATGAATTGGGCAATTTGATTAAGAAAAGCGAACAATATGTCAATTTGAAGGAAAGCGAAGCTTTGGCTTTGAAGGATTCGGAAGGAGTACAGCTTTTGAATGACCTTCGGATTTTACAGAGTGAATATAATAAAGCAATAAAAGAGAAACTCGGAAATGAGGCGATAACCTCCTTAAAGCATTTAGTTGAAATGAAGCAAGAGGAAATTTTTGAATATCGCCCCACCGGTTTGTTTGTAAAGGCAAAGAATGAGTTTGACGCGTTTATGAAGGAAATAAACGACAAGATTATAGAGGGGATCACCGGAGAAGCACCGTCATGTAAAAGCGGAGGTTGCTCAGGATGTAAATCTTGTGGACATTAATGGATTGAGGGAATGGTAAAGGGGTTTTCATGACATCAAAACTGACACCGATGATGGTGCAATATCGTGAGATTAAAAAGAAATACCGGGATTGTATTTTGTTCTTTCGTCTTGGAGATTTTTATGAAATGTTCTTTGAAGACGCTTTGACGGCGTCCAAGGAATTGGAAATCACCCTGACCGGGAGAAGTTGCGGCTTGGAGGAGAGAGCACCGATGTGCGGTGTGCCTTTCCATTCAGCCGATTCGTACATAGCCACTTTAGTGGAAAAGGGATACAAGGTTGCAATCTGTGAGCAAACGGAGGATCCGAAGGAAGCTGTTGGAATTGTGCAAAGAGATGTGATTCGTGTGATCACACCGGGTACCATTACCGACCAAAGTGTCTTGGATGACAAAAACAACCGATACATTATGTCCATATACAAGGAAGGCTCTTGTTATGGAATTTGCACCGCCGATACGGGAACCGGAGAATGTAATTGCACACAAATCGTATTAGGCGCTACAAAGGACAAAGTGGTCAACGAAGTTGCCAAATTCATGCCTGTTGAAATCGTATTGAATACCGAAGCCGACTATTTAAAAGATGAACTGAAAAAAGTGTGTGGTTCCTATATTTACCTGGTGGAAGATTCGTTGTTCGAACGAAAGAATGCAACGGACAGGCTTCAGGAACAATTCAAGAATCTGTCCGATGAACTTCGGTTGTATCATATTGGAGCCAATGCCACAGGAGCGTTGTTGCTTTATTTGGACGGACTGCAAAAAGTTTTTCCCCGACACATCGATCAATTGAATGTTTATGAATATGAAGAATATATGGGGCTTGATGTCGTAGCCAGAAGAAATTTGGAGCTGACCGAGACTCTTTATGATCGGAAAAAGGCCGGTTCTTTATTGTGGGTCATTGACAAAACAGTGACTGCCATGGGGGGACGATTGCTCAGAAGATGGTTGGAGCAACCCTTGACGGATGTTTTATCCATTCGTGAGCGGCAAAACGCCGTAGGCAGCTTCGTAGAAAATTTCATCAAAAGAGCCGAAACACGGGAAATTCTATCCGGAGTGTATGATATGGAACGTATCACCGGAAAGGCAGTGCTAGGTTCGTTAAATTGCAGGGATCTTTTGTCGTTGAAATCTTCCTTTGCTCATTTGCCTGCATTGATCGAATCCATCAGCGATTTTGATGATCCTTTGCTGATTTCAATTCGAAACCGTATGGACACCATGGAGGATTTGTACGATTTACTAGAGCGTGCCATTGATGAACAACCGCCCGTTACCATTACGGAAGGCGGTATTATAAAAGACGGATATGATGAGAAAATTGATGAATTAAGAGATGCATCCTCCAACGGCAAAAGGTGGATTGCCGATTTGCAAGAAAAGGAACGGGAAGAAACCGGGATTAAAAACTTGAAGATCGGATACAACAAAGTCTTCGGTTATTATATCGAGGTTACCAAATCCAATATTAAGCTTGCTCCGGATCGATACATCAGAAAGCAGACACTGTCTAATTGCGAGCGGTATGTCACCGAAGAGCTCAAGGAAATGGAAGAGAAAGTTCTAGGTGCGCAGGATCAGCTGAAGGATTTGGAATATAAATTATTTCAGGACATCCGACAAATCATCGTGGATTCCGTCAAGCGTATTAAAGATACATCCAAAATGCTAGCCATGCTGGATGCTTTGGGATCTTTGGCCGAAACCGCCGACAGGGAGAACTGGTGCAAACCGGAGGTCAACCAATCTGATGTGATCATGATCAAAGACGGCAGACATCCTGTGGTGGAGAAAATGATGAAGGACACGCCCTTTGTTCCGAATGACACCTTGTTGGATAGCGACCAAAACCGGTTGGATATCATCACAGGTCCGAATATGGCCGGTAAATCCACCTATATGCGACAGGTGGCAATCATGGTGATCTTAGCCCAAATGGGAAGCTTCATACCGGCAGCGTCCGCTACAATCGGGATTGCCGATAAGGTATTCACCCGTGTCGGCGCTACGGACAATTTAGGGTTAGGCCAAAGCACATTTATGGTGGAGATGGTGGAAGTGGCGAACATTATTAAAAACGCCACACCCAAGAGTCTCTTGATTTTGGACGAGGTGGGAAGGGGCACCAGCACCTTCGACGGGTTGAGTATTGCCTGGGCGGTGATTGAATACATAAACGACAAGGAATTTTTAGGTTGTCGTACATTGTTCGCAACCCATTATCATGAGCTCACGGATTTAGAGGATAAAAGCGACGGAATCAAGAATTACCGTGTTACTGTCAGAGAACAAGGTGAAGATATCATTTTCTTGCGGAAAATAGAACGGGGCGGGGCGGATGAGAGCTACGGCGTTCAAGTCGCTCGGTTAGCCGGGATTCCTCCTCTTGTCATATCCCGAGCCAATGAGATCTTGGCTGAGCTGGAAAATGCCAATATGTATAAAAAGCGCTTGCGAACCAAGAAGGAGGATAAACCCATCGAAGGCCAAATGGACATTTTCTCCTATAACAACAGAACCAGAAACACCGAGTTGATTTTGAAAAAATTACAGGAGACAGATGTTCAAAAGGTCACTCCACTAGAAGCGCTGAATATCTTGTTTGAATTAAGCGCACAGGCCAAACAAACGTAATTATGGAAACAGGAGTTTTAGATCATGGGAAATATAATCATACTGGATGAGAATACTGCGAATCAGATTGCAGCCGGGGAAGTTATTGAACGACCTGCTTCCGTTATCAAGGAATTGGTGGAAAACTCCGTTGATGCCGGTGCGACTAAAATAACAGTGGAAATTAAAAACGGCGGTGTTTCCTATATGCGAGTTACGGACAACGGTTCGGGAATCCAAAAGGATGATGTGGCTTTGGCATTTGAACGACACGGCACAGGTAAGATTCGCACATCTGACGATATCCGCACCATCTCCACCATGGGGTTCCGGGGAGAGGCGTTGCCGAGTATCGCTTCCGTTGCGGAGGTTGTGTTGACAACGGCCAACAAGGCGGATCCGGGAGGTACCATGATAACCGTTCGAGGGGGCAGGATCGAGGAGCAAAGCGACATGGGTTGTCCTTTAGGAACGGTCATCACGGTGAAGGACTTATTTTTTAATACTCCTGCCAGATTCAAGTTCCTAAGATCCGATACCACCGAAGCACGATACATACATGACATTTTGGTCAGAACTGCACTGGCACACCCGGACGTATCTTTTACCTATATCGATTCCGGAAAGGAAGTCTTCAGAACCCCCGGTGACGATAACATAAAGAGTGCTATTTATGCCACTTATGGAAAAGAAATAGCCGATGCTCTTTTTGAAGTTTCATATAAGGACGAATATGCCTCTGTCACAGGCTTTGTAGGTAATGCGCAAATTGCTGCAGGAAATCGAAATCGGCAATCCTTTTTTGTGAACAAAAGATATGTCAAGAGCAAGGTTTTTGTCGCAGCTGTAGAGCAAGCATACAAGACATTTTTGATGAAAAACCGCTATCCTTTCGCTGTTTTGTATTTGGATATCAATTATGAAGCGGTCGATGTGAATGTTCATCCTGCTAAAACAGAAGTTCGTTTTTCGGATGAACAAGCTCTTTTTCGCACTATTTATCACGGAACAAGTAATGCATTGATGTCAAAAACCCAACGCCATACGGGCAGTAAGCAGATTTCCGATATCATTCACCGTGAAATCAAAAAAGAAGCACTTCCTGAAAGGCACCAAAGTGATATTACCCGGCCTAACCCGGTCAAGGATCATCCTGTTGAAAAAACACTAAGCAGGCCGACATTTGAAAAGCAGGAACCTGCACCTTCTTTCGTAAAACCGGTCGAAGAAAGAAGACAACCGCAAGAAGAATCTGTAACAATGAAACCTCAAGGCCTTACCGGTGAAACCAAAGCGGAGGAAGTTCCTTCTGAATACGCCATCGTAAAGGAAGTTGAGAAAGAAGTTCCTAAAGAGCCCGAACCTATGCCTCTAACCGGGATCAAAACACTTGTTTTTGATTATAAAATAGTGGGGACGGCTTATGATACGTATATATTCATACAACAAGGAGATAATTTATATATCATAGACCAACATGCAGCCCATGAAAAGACATTATATGAAAAGTTGGTCCAACGGATTAGGGAAGGTGACAAGGCGGCCGGACAAATTCTGTTGAAACCTCAAGCAGTGGATTTGTCGGATGAGGACATGAACAACGTCGAGGCGTATAAGAATGAGCTCAATACTGCAGGTTACCTGTTTGATGACTTCGGTGATAACACATTGTTGTTAAGGGAAATACCCTATGCCGCCGGTGATGTTTCCCCTGTTGAGCTGTTTATTGATGCGGTCAACTTATTGGAGAACTCAAAGGGAATGAACCGACTTGCCATCAAGGAGGAGCTTATATACGACATGGCATGTAAAGCGGCGGTGAAGGCGGAGAAAAAGCTAAGCGAACCGGAAATAAAGGCTTTGGTCGGCGGTTTGATCAAGTTGGAAAATCCGGAAACCTGTCCACACGGTCGACCGGTATACATAACCATGAACAAGAAGGACTTTGAAAAAATGTTCAAAAGAATAATCTAGGAAGGTAAGGAATTGGAGAAAATCATCGTGATCACAGGTCCTACGGCAAGCGGTAAAACCGTCTTGGCTGTAGAGCTGGCAAAACATATTGACGGGGAAATAGTGTCCGCTGATTCCATGCAAATATACAAGGGTATGGATATCGGAACGGCAAAACCAACCTTTGCCGAGACATCGGGAATACCTCATCATATGATTGGCTTTTTGGATCCCCGGGAGAACTACAGTGTGGCTGACTTTAAAATCGATGCGGAAAAATGCATTAAAAAGATACTTTCCCGAAAAAAGACACCTATTATAGCGGGGGGTACCGGATTGTACATTAATTCTCTTGTATACAACATTGATTTTAAAGAAACTTCTGAAAGCGGTGAGATCCGGGAACGCTTGGAACATAAGGCGAAAGAAATGGGCAACGGGGTGCTGTATGAGGAATTGAAGAGGCTGGATCCTGATGCCGCTTTGAAGATTCATGTCAATAATACCAAACGTTTGATACGTGCTTTGGAGGTTTGTCTTACACATGATGTCAATTTCACGCAAAAGGGTAAAGATGCCGTCAAAGAGCCGGAATACGATTACCAAGTATATATGTTGAACATGAGTAGATTGAGGCTTTATCACCGAATCAACAATAGGGTGGATTTTATGATGGAAGAAGGCTTGGAGGAAGAAGCATTCCGACTTTACAAAATGAATTTACCCAAGGATAGCACCTGTTTGCAGGGAATCGGTTATAAAGAATTCTTTTGCTATTTTAAAGGCTTGTGTACCTATCCGGAAACCATTGATTTAATCAAGAGGGAAACCAGGAGATACGCCAAACGTCAAATTACATGGATGAAAAATATCCGGGACATCAACCTGCTGGATATGGATCAATTAACGGTTTTACAAGCAATCCAAGGGATATTGACAGACTATGGTTCGGGAAAAATGGGGAATGAGGTCGGATGTAAGGCAAAAACATAGAATATTTTTCATGAAATGCACCTTTTTTTCTATAATTAGGTTGTAAAAATTGTTTTTGCATAGTAATATTTATGTGTGATGTGTAATGACGGTGCAACAAGCCGAATTATTTTATTTTATATTTTTGTTTATTTAGGAGGATTATGATGAACACTAAAAGTAATATTAATTTGCAAGATGTCTTTTTAAACCAAGTGCGTAAAGAGAAGATACCGGTAACCTTGTTCTTGACCAACGGTTTTCAATTAAAAGGAACGGTTAGAGGGTTTGATAATTTTACGGTGGTTGTGGATACAGACGGAAAACAACAATTGGTATATAAACATGCCATCTCGACCATATCTCCCGTTAAAGCCGTTAACTTCATTTTTAATAACGACGAAAAGTAATCAAGGTGATTTAAAAAGAAACAAAAAGAAAAAGACCTGTCGTGTTCAAGTGCAAATGCTTGGCGTGACCGGTCTTTTTAACCTGTTTTATTATTTTCTTACATATGCCTGAATAATCCGACCACCTTTCCCAAAATGGCGAAGGTTTCATTTTTGTCCACGATAATAGGATCCATATATTTGTTTTCCGGTTGAAGACGGATATGATCTTTTTCTTTATAAAAGGTTTTCACAGTGGCTTCCTGATTGATCAAAGCTACTACCTTGTCACCGTTCGATGCGGTGTTCTGTTGTTTGACCATCACCATGTCACCGTCAAAAATACCGGCTTCGATCATACTTTCTCCTGAAACTTGTAACATAAACAATGTGTCATTTTCTGCAAATTCCTCAGGGACCGGGAAATATTCTTCAATATTTTCTACTGCCAAGATGGGTTCGCCGGCAGTCACTTTTCCGATAATTGGAATGTCAACGGTTCTTTTGACATTGACATCGCTGCCGTCAGCATCCACCACTTTCAAGCCTCTAGGTGTTGCAGGTGATTTCTTCAAATACCCTAGATTCTCCAGCTTTTGCAAATGGGCATGAGCGGTTGAAGTGGATTTAAATCCTACCACTCTGCAAATTTCACGAACAGAAGGAGGATATCCTTTTTCCCTTACTTCACGATTAATCAGATCCAAAATTTTCTTTTGTTTTTCGGTTAAGCGCTTTTCCATTTGATCACCATCTCTTTTCTTGATTTCTTAGGCATATTATACCATAGGTATTTTGGTTAGTCAAAACTTTTGTTCGGAAAACCTTTGACAAAATCAAATTTATGTTTTATAATCAAAACAGGAACGAACGTTTATACTGAAAGAACATAAGTCTATTACCGGACAAGAGAATTGCGTGTAAGGATATAGTGCACTCATGGAAGGGAGATGCGGTCAGAAGATCGCAAATAAAAAATATGATTATTAACGGAAGAAATTATGTGTTAGTAAACAAGGCCAGATTTTTCACATTCATACTCATCGTGATCGGGCTGATTTTCTTTATTTTCTTTTCTACGAAAGTGGCGGGGTCCGGCGGGCAAG
>CALCRE010000185.1 GCA_937894465.1 uncultured Clostridia bacterium | reverse complement strand
AATGTAGGGTGGAATTTAGTTTAGAAATTAAGGGGAAACGAGGTCTTTTTTTTGTTTTAATGAAAACCATTGATTTATCAATATTCTTAAGGTATAATACGTAATTAAATTACGAGATACTTTAATTCAATCGATGAATCGGCAATAAAATAGTAGAAATTTATGAATAAAAGGGAAAAGACGGGGAGGAGAGTTTAATGGAAGAAAGATTTATAAAAGAAGGTTTGACTTTTGACGATGTTTTGTTAATTCCACAAAGATCTGAAATTGTACCGAAAGAAGCGGATATTACCACCAATTTGACTCGTCAAATCAAATTGAACATACCCATGATGAGTGCTGCCATGGATACCGTTACCGAATCCCGGATGGCCATCGCAATAGCAAGGGAAGGTGGCATTGGAATTATTCACAAGAACATGTCCATTGATAAACAAGCCACTGAAGTGGATAAAGTAAAAAGATCGGAACATGGTGTTATTGTAGATCCGTTTTATTTATCTCCTGATCATTATGTTTATGATGCGGTTAAACTCATGGAGAAGTACCGGATTTCAGGTGTTCCCATTACGGAAGGTACCAAATTGGTGGGTATCATCACTAACCGTGATATAAGGTTTGAAACCAACTACAATCAAGAAATTCGTAATGTCATGACCAAGGATCATTTGATCACCGGGCCGGAAGGAACCACCTTGGATGAAGCGAAAGAAATATTGAGAAAACACCGTATAGAAAAGCTGCCCATTGTAGACAAGGAAGGTAATTTAAAAGGACTGATCACCATAAAGGATATTGAAAAAACTATCCAATACCCCAATTCGGCAAAGGACGATAACGGAAGACTTTTGGCTGGTGCAGCAGTGGGAGCAACTCGTGATGTTTTGGAACGTGTGGAGGCCCTCATCAATGCAAAGGTAGATGTGGTGGTTGTGGACAGTGCCCATGGTCATCAAATTAATATTATTAATACAGTGCGGAAAATAAAGAGCAAATATCCCCAATTACAGGTTATAGCCGGAAACATCGCTACGGCCGAAGGTGCGAAGGATCTGATCGATGCCGGTGCGGATGCAATCAAAGTCGGTATCGGACCGGGTTCCATATGTACCACAAGAGTGGTTGCAGGTATCGGTGTTCCTCAGATTACCGCCATTGTTGATGCAGCCAAGGCGGCATCAGCTTATGATATTCCTTTGATTGCAGACGGGGGAATAAAATATTCCGGAGATATTCCAAAGGCGATAGCAGCCGGTGCAAACGTGGTCATGTTGGGAAATTTATTGGCAGGCACAGAAGAAAGCCCGGGAGACTCGGAAATCTACCAAGGCAGGCGATTTAAAGTTTATAGAGGTATGGGTTCGGAAGCTGCAATGCAAGAGGGCAGCAAGGATCGTTACTTCCAAGAAGACCAGAATAAATTAGTGCCGGAAGGTGTGGAAGGAAGGGTTCCGTACAGAGGTCCTTTGTGTGATACTATTTTTCAATTGAAGGAAGGTTTGAAGCATTCTATGGGATATTGCGGAACGAAAGATTTGCATGCATTGAGAACTCAAACCAAGTTCATAAGAATTACTTCTGCCGGTCTGACGGAAAGCCATCCTCATGACATCTATATCACGAAGGAATCCTCCAATTACAGTGTGAAGTAATAGTTTGAGAAATCTGTATAATTGGTCGGAATTTGAATATATATATAGAAACCGTTTTCAAAAAGACAAAATAGCCCCGGTAAATTCCGGTGAAAACTAACAAGCATTTCAAGAAAGACCTTGACAAATGCTTGTTACGTTTTTATAATATAGATATTGTTTTTTTGGACGAAACCCGGTAACGGGTTTTTGTTTGAATTGAAAAGAAGGGTGAAACAAAACATGCTTAAAAAAGAAATATTCCTTACTCCCGAAGGTTTGCAACGATTAGAAGAAGAATTGGAGCATTTAAAGGGTACAAAACGCAGAGAGGTAGCAGAAAGAATTAAACATGCGTTGTCCTTCGGCGATATATCGGAAAATTCCGAATATGACGAGGCTAAAAACGAACAAGCTCAAGTAGAAGCAAAAATTGCCGATATTGAGGATACCTTGAGATATTCGCAAATAATCGATGAGGATGATATTACAACGGATATAGTCAATGTTGGATCCGTTGTCACTCTATATGATATCGAATTTGACGAAGAGGTCGAATATAAGATTGTGGGGTCCACTGAGGCAAATCCGTCGAAAAACAAGATATCTAATGAGTCACCTGTGGGAAATGCACTTATGGGAAAAGAAGTGGGTGATATTGTTGAGGTACAGACCCCAGGTGGAGTTGTTGAATTTAAAATACTGGAAATTGGCAAATAAACTTGAAAGATCAAGAAGAAGGCTTGCCTTCTTTTTTTTTAACGAGAAAGCTTTTAGCAATTTCCGGTTGGTGGTATAATGGTAATATGAGTATATTCGGAGGAGAATAGAATGACCGATCATATTGATAATAATGATAGTATAATGAGTGCAGAAGATTTGAATGAAATTCTGCGGGTTCGAAGAGAGAAACTTTTTGAGTTACAACAATCAGGGAATGATCCCTTTAAAGAAGTAAAATATGAAGTAACGGTAAGAAGTTGTGAAATAATAGACGACTTTGATGCAAAAGAGGGACAAACCGTATCGATAGCAGGACGCTTAATGTCCAAAAGAGGTATGGGAAAAGCTTCGTTCTGCGACTTACACGATCGATACGGTAAAATTCAGCTTTATGTCCGTATGAACGAAATAGGTGATGAGAAATATGCTGAATTTAAGAAGTATGATATTGGTGACATCGTTGGCGTGAAAGGTACGGTGTTCAAAACACATAAGGGTGAAATATCTATCAAGGTTGATCAAATTACCTTGTTGTCAAAAAGTTTACAACCTCTACCGGAAAAGTGGCACGGTTTGAAAGATCCGGACTTACGATATCGTCAACGTTATTTGGATTTGATTGTGAATCCCGATGTGAAAGAAACATTCATTACCCGTAGCCAAATCATTAAAGAGATCCGCAAGTACTTGGATGAAAGAGATTTCTTGGAAGTGGAGACACCGTTGCTAAATCCAATTCCGGGAGGTGCTGCTGCAAGACCTTTCATTACCCATCATAATGCATTGGATATGGATTTGTATTTACGCATAGCGCCGGAACTTTATTTAAAAAGGTTGATCATCGGCGGTATGGAACGGGTTTACGAAATAGGGAGAATGTTTAGAAACGAAGGTATATCGGTAAAACACAACCCGGAGTTTTCCATGATGGAGTTGTATCAAGCTTATGCAGACTACAATGATATGATGGCTTTAACCGAAGATATGGTGGCGACCGTTGCACAAAAAGTTCTGGGAACCACAAAAATCACATATCAAGGCCAGCCTGTGGATTTGACGCCTCCTTGGAGAAGATTATCCATGACTGATGCGGTAAAAGAATACGGTGGAATTGATTTTGATGTTTTGGAAGATTCGGAAGAAATCAAAGAAGCATTAAAGAGTAAGGGCATTGATATTGACGGGGAAATAACCAAGGGAAATGCGTTGAATATGGCTTTTGAAGCTTTGGTAGAAGAACATTTGACCCAACCGACTTTTATCTATGATTATCCCATAGAGATTTCACCTCTGACCAAAAAGAAATATTCTCGCCCGGAATTAACGGAACGATTTGAAGTCTTTATTTGCGGTAGGGAATACGGCAATGCGTACAGTGAATTGAATGATCCGATTGATCAAAAGGAACGATTTGACGATCAAATGAGAAAGCGTCAAGCCGGTGATGATGAAGCCAACATGGAGGACAAGGACTATTTGTTGGCTATGGAATACGGTTTGCCGCCAACAGGTGGTCTCGGCATCGGTATAGACCGTTTGGTTATGCTTTTGACAGACTCATACTCTATTCGTGATGTCATTTTGTTTCCTACCATGAGGCAGAAAGACCTTTAATTTAGGTGTTTCAGAATGAATGAGGAGGAAAGGTGATAATGCAAGAAGACAAGAACAGTGCTCAACAAGAAGACAAATTAAAGTATTATCAAATACTTGGTTTGGATGAAAGTGCCAAAGAAGAAACCATCAAGAAAGCCTATGCCATATTGCTCAAAAAACACAAAGGGAATAAGGATAGGATAGAAGAAATCGACGCTGCATACAACCATGTCATGGGTTATTATGTTGTGAACGAAGATGAAGAACAATATGCAGCATCAAATATGGGAAGGTTTGGGAACTTTTGGTACCATAATAAAGTACCTGTAATTGTCCTTTTGGTAACAACCTTTGCATTGGTGGTTCTTATCATTAATACGATCAGAACGAAACCTACTGATGTAAACCTTCATTTCATCGGTGATTTGTATGTATTGGACATCAATGAGGTGTATGATGATGTAGGAACCTATCTTGAGAATGCAAAAGCCCCGAATGTGGAACAACTGGTTTTAGAGGGCGAGAGCATGCTGGAGATGCAGTTTGCCTCGGATGCCCGTATGAAGTTGATGTCATTGATTGCATCCGGTCAAATGGATGTGATTATAAGCGACGCAAAAACATTTTATTATTTGGCCTCTCAAGGGTTATTCATGCCTTTGGATGTGTCAAAGGATAAATCCGGACAGTTTATTGTAAAAGACGGAACCTTTGGTTCCGGGACTATTCCCTTGGATGACATGCTTAACCAAGCGGCAGGGAACGACAAGAAAACAACTGAAAAGCAAGAGACCGGTACTCCGGTAAGGCAAAAGAATGATTATGCCGTGTATGCTGTGGATAACATGGATGATGAGCTACTTTTTGGCATTCGTTTGGAGGGAACCAAATTTTTAGACTTTTCAAACGTCTCAGGAAACGATTTGATTCTATCTGTTTTCCATCAACCGAGTGATTACGATTTGGCTTTTGAGATGGTGGATATGATTTTGAATCTGGATCCTGCCACATTGGAGACTCAAGAATCTGACGAAGATGATTGGGAATAACTATGTAATGAACAATTTTGCATACTTTTTTTCTACACTGTAAAAAAAACTATTGACATAAGAGCTTCCGTGTGGTAGTGTAGTTATGCTACTCACACGGAAGCTCTTTTTTTTTGTGTAGAGATTATAGTGTGTACGGAGGTGTAATAAATGAGAGATAACGTAATTTTAGCTTGCACGGATTGCAAACAAAGAAATTATATTACGAAAAAAGATAAACGGAAACATCCGGATAGGTTGGAGTTCAACAAGTACTGCAAGTTTTGTCATAAACATACTGCTCATAGAGAGACCAGGTAAACCTTACAACCGGTTTGTAATGTATAAAGTGGTACCTTTTAGGGCGTACGCAGAATAGGAGTTGTTATATATGGCTGATAAAGTGATAAAAAAGGGTGACAATAAAAATGTCGCAAAGAAAAAAGCAAGTTTACGATTTTTTAAGGACCTAAAAAATGAGCTTAAAAAAGTCACTTGGCTTTCATGGCCTAAATTGGTTAAGAATACGTTAACTGTTATTGCGGCATGCCTTGTTATAGGGGCGATCATTTGGATTTTTGATGCTGCAATCGGCAGCATTGTTAAGTGGTCGATTCTTCGTTAGTAAATGGTAGATACGCCTGGAATATGAATGCAAGGAGGCTTGAAATTCTATGTTTTTAAATGAAGAACCTGATAACGAAAAAATCACCGGATTTGAGAATGATGATATAATGGAGGGTGTTGATGAAAGACCCGAAATCGAATTGGCTGATGATGCAAAGTGGTATGTGATTCATACGTATTCAGGTTATGAGAATAAAGTAAAAGCAAATCTTGAAAAAATAGTAGAAAACAGAAACATGCAGGACTATATCATCGAAATCGTTGTTCCGATGGAAAAACATCAGGAAGTAAAGGACAGAAAGACAAAAATTTCATTTAAAAAGATCTATCCGGGTTATGTGCTTATTAAAATGATTATGACTGACGATTCATGGTATGTAGTACGGAATACCAGAGGGGTGACCGGATTTGTAGGACCTGGGTCCAAGCCCGTGCCGCTCAGTGAAGAAGAAATGGCCAACATGGGTGTTGAAGTTGTTGAAACCGTTCTTAGCTTCGAAATAGGGGATAATGTCAGGGTCATCAACGGTCCTTTGGAAAACTTTATCGGTGTAGTGACGGAAATTAATCCGGAACGAATGAAGGTCAGGGTTTCTGTTTCCATGTTCGGAAGAGATACACCTGTAGAACTTGATTACAACCAAGTCCAAGTATTGTGATCATTGTAACGTTATTGGACTAGATATTAACAAGTCGAGAGATTTGTTCATATATTATATTTAAATTTTTGGGAGGTGGACTCATGGCTAAGAAAGTCATAGGTTTCATTAAGCTCCAGATACCTGGAGGCAAAGCTAATCCGGCTCCACCGGTTGGACCAGCTCTTGGGCAATACGGCGTGAATATCATGCAATTTACCAAAGAGTTTAATGCAAGAACAAGTGGCGATATCGGAACTATTATACCTGTTGTTATCACGGTGTATGCCGATCGTTCGTTTACTTTTATTACAAAAACTCCACCGGCAGCTGTATTAATTAAACAAGCGTGTAAGTTGGATAAAGGATCAGGCCAACCCAGATCAACGAAGGTAGCAACCCTGACAATGGATCAAGTTAGGGAAATTGCAACGAAAAAAATGCCGGACTTGAATGCGGCCAGTATCGAGACAGCAATGAGTATGGTTGCCGGAACGGCAAGAAGTATGGGCGTTGTTGTTAAGGACGACTAGTATTCAAAGTGGGAGGGATTATCCCGAAAAATACCACAAAGGAGTGAATTTTGTTATGAAGAGAAGTAAAAGATATAATCAAGCACTGAGTGAATTTGATAAAACAAAGTTACACGATGCAAGTGAAGCTATTGATGTAATGAAAAGCATGACCGGTGCGAAATTTGATGAAAGCGTGGAATTGCATATTCGTCTGGGCGTAGATTCAAGACATGCCGACCAACAGGTTAGAGGTGCAGTTGTATTACCTCATGGAACCGGTAAACAACCTCGTGTTTTGGTTTTTGCCAAGGGCGAAAAAGCAACGGAGGCTCAAAACGCCGGAGCTGATTATGTTGGCGACGACGATATGGCTGATAAGATCCAGAAAGAAAACTGGTTTGAGTTTGATGTAGTGGTAGCTACCCCTGACATGATGAGAGTTGTTGGACGTTTAGGTAAGATATTAGGCCCCAAAGGTTTGATGCCTAACCCGAAAGCCGGCACGGTCACCATGGAAGTGGCGAAAGCTATTAGCGACATTAAATCCGGTAAAGTAGAATATCGTTTGGATAAAACCAATATTATTCACTGTATTATCGGTAAAAAATCCTTTGAAAAAGAAAAACTGTTGGAAAACTTCAGAACATTATTGTCTGCTGTTATAAAGGCAAAACCTTCTGCAGCAAAAGGTCAATATTTGAAGAGCGTTGTATTGACAACTACAATGGGACCTGGCATCAAGGTGAATCCGAACACTGTGAGTGATAAAAAATAATTTTTTATTTGGATTGAATTTTTAAAAAAACTCATGTATAATATAGCACGTTACTATAGACAGTAGGAGCCGTAAGAAGCTTAAAAGAAACATCCTACCGAGGTAATGGTATTCATTTACAAGAATATTATTGATCATTACAAACCTCGTATATCTATAGGTACGAGGTTTATTTATTATATTGAAACTCCCGGAAGGAGGTGTTATGTTTGGCAAGTGAGAAAATATTAGAACAGAAGAAACAGGAAGTCAGTGAGATCGTAGAGATACTGAAAAGTTCCCAAGGTGTAGTTCTTTCAGAATACCAAGGCATCCAGGTGGACAAGGACACACAGATGCGTAAGGAAATGCGTGAAGCCGGGGTAACTTACAAGGTCGTTAAAAACGCCACATTAATCCATGCGTTCAACCAAATGGGTTATAAAGGCTTTGAAGAGGACTTAAAAGGCCCTAATGCAATAGCTTGCAGTCAGGATCCGGTAGCTCCTTCAAAATTAATGAGCAAATACGCAAAACAAATCGATAAGATTAAGATCAAAAGCGGTGTTTTAGAAGGTGCTAGGATTGACATTGATAAAGTAAACCAATTGGCTACTTTACCGTCAAAAGAAGAATTGATCGCAAAGGTTGTTAGCGGTTTCAATGCTCCGTTGTACGGTTTGGTGAATGTACTAAACGGAAACCTAAGAGGTCTTGTGGTTGCTTTGAATGCAATCGTAGAAAAAAGACAAGAAGCAGATGCTTCATAAATGATGAACCGGCATGATCCGGAAAAATGAATAATGAAAAACCATATGGAGGGTTTATAAAAATGAGCGATAAAGTGAATGCAATTATTGAAGAATTAAAACAATTGACAGTATTAGAATTGGCTGAATTAGTAAAAGCTTTAGAAGAAGAATTTGGCGTATCCGCTGCAGCTCCTGTTGCTGTTGCCGCTGCTCCTGTTGCTGCTGCTGCTGTAGAAGAAGTTGAAGAAAAGACTGAATTCGATGTGATCTTAAAAGACGTTGGTCCTGAAAAGATCAAGGTTATCAAGGTTGTCAGAGAACTTACAGGTCTTGGCCTGAAAGAAGCAAAAGCTGTTGTTGACGGAGCTCCCGGAACAATTAAAGAAGCTGTTTCCAAGCAAGAAGCTGATGACATGGAAGCAAAACTTAAAGAAGTTGGCGCTACAATCGAAATTAAGTAATATTATAGAATGCAATAATAATATTAGAGAAGATCGGAACTATGTTCCGATTTTTTTTTGAAAATATTCGAATATCGCTATAGGTTGTGCTTTCTTTGCTATAATACATTTAATGATGATGGTTCGGAAAGGGTGTGTTTATATGGATGAATTAAAAAAATACAGAGAGATGATAGACCGTTTGGACAAGGAGTTGGTGGATTTATTTATTGAAAGGATGAATGTTGTCACCGGGATTGCAGATTACAAGAAAAACAAAGGTTTGCCTATATATGACCAAAATCGGGAAAAGGCGGTCATAGAAAAGGTTAAAAGCTATACAACGGATGATTCCATGAAAGAACCTGTGGCAAGGTTATATACTAGTATCATGGAAATTAGCAAGGATATACAAAACGCTAGAAATAAATGAATGATGGAGCAAATTAGTATTAAAAAATATTATATTTCATTATGTTAAAAGTATTCACATAATATGGACAAGAAAACATAAAAATGGTACAATGTAGGCCTAGATAAACACACAAATATAAGGAGGCGCGACATGAAAAAGCTTTTAAGCTTATTGTTGGTTCTGGCGATTGTTCTGTCTTTTGTTGCATGTACAAAAAGCGAAAAAACGCCGGGCGATGTGACTACAAGCGGTGCAACAACTACAACAACTGTTGAAGTTAACCCGTTTGAGGAATTTTTCGAAATCACTTGGTTGACCCAGTTGAATGCTGACTGGAGAGAAAACAGATGGGATGAACTTGAACTGGAAGATATGTTCAATGTTGATCTTCAAGTCTGGGCAGAAGACGGTAGAAATACCGAAAGAATGGCAGCATTGTTTGCAGCCGGTGATATTCCTGATTACTTCTTTGCTCCCGGAACTCCCAGGGATCCTTATGGACTGTTTGATGAAGGAATCACTCGTTCTATTACACTTCAACAAATGAAGGATTGGATTCCCGGATATGTTGCAGCTATGGAAGTAATGCCGGTAGGTTTCTTGTATAATTTAGTACCTGGAAAAACAGATGAGTACATAGGTTTTACACACAACAACTTGCCGAGTTGCCAATACTTTTATGATGCTACTTGTATCAACTTGGATTGGTTGGAAGCTGTAGGATATGGATTTGATGAAGCTGATTTGGTTCCGGTAAAGATGACTGTTGAAGGTTATGAGCAATTTAACGACAACATATTCTTTACGGAAGGAAATTTCACATTTGAAGAAATGAATGACATTTTAAAGAAATTCACCGAAGAAGATCCTGACGGAAACGGTATGGATGATACCTTTGGAATGTTGTATATGATTGAGTCTGCTTGGACCAACATGACTCAAGAAGGCTTGTTCGGGTTTGTTCATGATTTAAACTATCGTTACAAAGATCCCACAACCGGAGATATCGTTCCTAAATATGCTTATACTCCTTACAGAGACTATTTGGCATGGGTCTCCGAAAACCTGACCAAAGGCTACATGATACCACGTCCCGGGGTTGAAGGCTGGGTTCCTGAATACCAAGCTATGTCCGGAACAAATAAATACGGTATCTACGGTGCAAACGGCGGTGGATACTTGGCGTTGAACAGCGATACCTACAGGGTATATCCTCCTCAGAATATTTTACTTACTGTCGATCCTGATGCACGCTTTGTTATTGGTCCGATGTTCAGAGGACCGGAAGGCAAGTTGGTGGACGCGACATATGGTATTGACCCCTATGGCACAGGCACATACAGAGTTCAGCAAATTGGTGCACAAGTTGACGATGCCAAGTTGGAAAGAATTTGCCGGATCCTGGAATACACCACATTCAGCAGTATTGATAACTGGAACAGATATAAGTACGGTATTGAAGGAATTCACTGGAAATGGTCAGGAGATCCTTATATCAGCACTATGTTGGTTACTCCCACTGCAGAATTAGCAGAAGAATACAGAGGTCAATTACATGTATTCGGTTTGTGGAACTATGCTTCAGCAGTACAAAAACAAATTGACAATGCTGAAAAGAATGGTTACTGGGCTTACATGCCGTATATGCATGCAAACGGATTGTTTGAAAAGTATGCTTTGAACCCTGTTAAATTCACCGCTGAAGCATACATGGGCAGAGAGTTGTTTGCTGCATTTACAAAGGATAATACTGAAATCAATGCACAATTGAACCCCATTATCAATGACTTCAAAAATCGTGCATTAGCCGGCGAAATCGCAAACTTCAACACAGAGTGGACACAGTACATTGATCAATTGTATGCTAACGGCTTACAGACCATGATTACCAAGTACTATAACAACGCTGAATTTGTTGAATACGATCCGGGATTGAAATTCAAGATCAAAGAGTAATTTACTAAATCAACTATAGTATCTTAGAGGATTGTCTTTAGACAATCCTTTTTTTGATTTAAAATAGTAATCATGTATATATTATACCAGTCATTATGAAAAGTAACATTCAAACAACAAAGATAAGAAAAACCGACCAATATGCTAAAACGTATATAAAAATATATATATAGATACCATAAAATGCAAAAATATGCAACTAAACCAATAAGATGAATGAGGAAAATTACATAATATGACAAACATATTATGACAAAATCATAAAAGAGTATTTTGGACGAATAAAAACATAGACTTGAAGGCAAAATTATGTTATGATACCAATTCGTATAAACATAATATTCAAATATTAGTATAAGGGAGGTTTATTATGCGAAAAATCTTATGTTTATTGGTCGTAATGGCTTTGGTTGTTAGCTTTGTTGCATGTGCAAAGAACGGCGAAGAACAACCGAATGTTACAACCGGATCAACAACAACGACAGAAGAAACAACGGAAGCAAATCCGTTCGAAGAATTTTTTGAAATTACTTGGCTAACCCAATTAAATGCTGATTGGCAAGAAGAAAGATGGGATGAACTTGAATTGGAAGAAAGATTCAATGTTGATCTCCAAGTATGGGCTGAAGACGGAAGAAATGCCGAAAGAATGGCAGCTTTAGTGGCAGCCGGTGAAATTCCTGATTACTTTTTTGCACCTGGTTTGCCCAAAGATCCTTACGGCATGTATGCAGATGGTTTGACACGTTCAATTACTCTCCAACAGATGAAGGACTGGATTCCAGAGTATGTTGAAGCGATGGAAAAGCTTCCCATTGGTTTCTCATACAACTTGGTTCCCGGAACCACTGATGAGTATCTTGGTTTCACGCACAACAACTTATCAGGTAGCCAATATTTCTATGATGCCACCATCGTAAATTTGGATTGGCTCGAAGCTGTTGGTTACGGAATAGACGAAGATAAAATGCAAGAGTATAGCTTCGTTGGCGAAAATGAACCGTTAAGAGGTCAATTATATATCGCAGATGGAGATTTTACTTTTGATGATTTTAATGAAATCTTAAGAGCATTCACCGAAGATGACCCTGATGGAAACGGTATTGATGATACATTTGGAATGCTGTATTTAATCGAATCGGCATGGACCAATATGACACAAGAAGGTCTTTTCGGAGTTTGTCATGATCTCAACTATCTCTATAAAGATCCCGTTACCGGTGATGTAGTTCCTAAGTATGGTTACACACCTTACAGAGATTACCTTGCATGGGTCTCCGACAATTTGGCAAAAGGATTCATGAAGCAACGACCCGGCGTTGAAGGTTGGGTAGTTGAATATCAACAAATGTCCTTGACAAACAAATATGGTATCTATGGCGGACACGGTGGTGTTGGTAGTGCTTATCCTCCGTTGAACATTTTGAAGACTGTTGACGCTAATTCGCGCTTTGTTATGGGGCCGTTGTTCAGTGGACCGAATGGTGTTAAAACTGACATCACATATAACATTGATCCTTATGGAACCGGTAACTATAGAGTTATCTTTATCGGAGAACAAGTTGATGATGCTAAGCTGGAAAGAATTTGTTCTATTTTAAGATACACAACTTACAGCAGCCAAGAAAACTGGACCAGATATAAATACGGTATTGAAGGAATCCATTTTAATTGGGAAGGTGAGAAATTTATTTCTACAAGAGTTGGTGTTCCTGTTGCCGATTTGGCTCCGGAATACAGAGGACAATTGAACGTATTCGGTTTGTGGCATTATCCGTCAGTTGTACAACAACAAATTGACTATGCTGAGTTGACTGACACTTGGACTTACATGCCTTATATGCATGCAAACAATTTGTTCGAAAAATATGCTTTGAATCCTGCTAAATACACATCTGAAGCGTATATGGGAAGAGAAATGTATGCAGAGTTTGTTACTGACAGAGCAGAAACAAATACAGAATTGAACCCCATTATCAACGACTTCAAGACTCGTGCACTAGCCGGTGAAATCGCAAACTACAATACAGAGTGGACCGAGTATATCGATTCACTGTATGCAAACGGCTTACAGACCATGATCGACAAGTACTACAACAATCCTGATTTTAAAGAATATGATCCGGGTGAAAAGTTCACAATCAGAGAGTAATTAATGAATATATTTAATTCATAAGATAAAAAAAGGGATTGTCAAAAGACAGTTCCTTCTTTTTTGTCTCTTTATTCTAAAACACGTTATTCGGTTATAAATATGGTCGAAGTATATTTTCACAGGAAATACTCGGACTTTAATGTATAAGAGGAAAAAATGAAGAAGCTGATATGTATTATTCTAACAGTTACAGTCGCTTTGGTATACTGTTCCTGTTTAAGGGAGTGGGAAGACAACCCGGAACTTATCACCACTGTCACAGAGATAGGTACCAAGATCAATTCAACTGACCGAAGCAAATCCTCTCGAAGATTTTTATCAAATCACATGGATGACACAATTGAATAAAGATTATCAGGATGGTCGTTGGGACGAAGTCGAACCGGAGGAAAGATTCAGCGCGGATTTGCAATGCTGTTATGCCTTTACTCCCTACAGAGACTATCTTCACAGGATATTTGAAATGCTAAACAAGGGCTTTATGAGAAAATTAACCGGTGAAGATGCATGGACAACAGAATATTAAGCCGTTTCAAGAACAAATAAGGTGGGAATCATGCAAATCAACGGAGGAGGGGTATCTTTCCTTGAACACTGACACATACAAGGTGTATCCTCCGTAAAATATTCTATTGACCACAAAATAGGTTCTGATGGATCCGCAGTTGATATGACTTACAGTATTGATCCGTTCGGTATGGAAAAATGGAGATTGTTCATGGCAGGTGAGCAAAGTTGAGGACGGCAAGTTACAAAGAAATAAATACGGGATTGAAGTCATTCACTGGTAATGGGCAGGAAAACCCAATGTTTATTCATTGTGCATCCATCCTTCGGTCATTGACAGGCAGGTCATCAATGCAAAAGAAGACGGTTATTGGTCTTATATGGCATACATGCATGCAAATGATCTATTTGAAAAGTATGCTATAAACCCTGGTGAGAAATTCAACTTGAGGTAATTGTTAAGAAAAACAAGGGGCTTAAAAGAACGATCAGTCCCTTTTTTGTTGCTTGTAAAACCATATACCTTCATATATAATGGTTTCATGAAAACTTACTTTTTTCAAGAGCATAACAAATACACGTTAGGAAACCAATTTATTGAAAGAACCTGGGTCTATGACGGTAAAAGTTTGTTTACCGTTTCCATAAAGGATAAGACCACAGACTGTGAGTACATTGTTAAAAAACCCGATGAGAATGAATTCGGATATGAAGGGTTGACCTATAACAGGAGGGTTATTCAGAACAACCCGTATCACTTTCAATTAACATCGGTTACAAAGCAGGATTACCCGGCGGACATTTATTCAGATTCCCGTACTGAAATCTGTTTTCAGTTGGAGGATTCATTCCACGGTGTTTCTCTGCTCCGTTATGCGGTGTTGTATGAGAACACTTGGGCTATTCGCACTTATTGCATGGTAAAAAGCTACAACATGCCCTACGGTGAGGGGTTGTTTGATGTACGAAATAATTGGATTGATCATATCGGTGTGAATTATCAGGATTATGATATGAAGGTTGTCAATTACTTGACACGGACTGATCGAAAAACCGAGTTGACCGAAGTTCAAACACCAAAAGAGGGATCTGTTGCAGGAAATGTACTGATCGGATATAGGGAAAAGGATAAGCAAGGTTTGTTTTTGATCAAAGAAGGTCCTGCCACCATGGATGAGCGCCCGGAAACCATAACCGGATTCCACATTGATTCTAATGGGATCAATGTAATGAGCTGGGGAATCATGCCGGTGGAAATTCGGGGAGACCGATATCAAAAGACCTATTCCGCCGTTACCGGCGTATTTCATACAAGTAAGAGCTGCGGGTTCATGAAGATTCATGAGTACTTGAAAACCCGATTTTCTCAAGGTGGAAGTAGAAAATACTATACCATGATCAACCCTTGGGGAGATCGTTCATTCTATCAAAAGGTCAATGAGCATTTTATACTTGATGAAATCAATGCTGCCGCCCGTTTGGGGGCCGAACAATACCAAATCGACGATGGATGGCAAAAAGGTTCTGAGTTGATACGGTTGGTGTGGAATGAAGCATTTGATTTTACCGAATACTGGAGCATGGACACAACCAAATTCCCGGAAGGATTTAAAAATGTGGCAGCAAGAGCACGGGAAAAAGGGGTTGAATTGTGCTTGTGGTTTGCACCCGATAGAAACCGTGTATACAGGAATGTAGATGAAGCTGTTGAAGTTTTGTATGATATGTATAAAACCTACGGCATAAAGTCCTTTAAATTGGATGCTTTTCAAAACAGAAGCAAAGAAGCAGAAGAAAATTTTGAAGAAATGATGCGTATTCTACGAGAGCGAAGCGACGGTGAAATCACATTCAATTTGGATGTAACGGCAGATGCTCGCGGAGGATATTTTATGTTCTGTGAGTACGGTGGCATTTTCTTAGAAAATCGCTATACATTGTTCAAATCATATTTCCCCCATAGTACATTGCGCAATCTGTGGAATTTGGCTTTTACCGTTCCACCTCAATTTTTGCAAATTGAGTATGTCAATCCTAAGTTGAACCGGGATAAGTATATGGATGTCAAAGAGCTGGCACCGGAGAGCTACTCACCGGAATACATTTTTGCAATCACTATGTTTGCCAATCCTTTAGGATGGTTTGAAAGCTCAGGATTAAATGATGAAACTTTATCATCTTATGCCTATATGATGGACATTCATAAAAAGATAAGACCTGATTTAAACCAAGGAGTGATATTGCCTTTAGGTCACTGTCCCGATGGCCATTCATGGACAGGGTTCCAATGTATATTAGAAGACCTTGGGTATGTTTTGTTATTTAGGGAAAATAATATGGATGATCAATTCCTATATACATTGCATGGCCTTGAAAATGATGATTTGAATTTCGAAGTATTATGTGGCGACAAACAAGCAAAGGTCTCTTGTCAAAAAGGGATTCTTACAGTGTGTATGAATGAAAAAAGATCATTTGTATTGTTGCGTTATGTAAAATCTTCGTTAGAAAAATCACAAAACTGAAAAAAACATTGAAAAACTTTAGTACATGATATAAAATACATTGTGGTATTATGTACCAAAGAAATTTTTGTATAGCAAACTAGTGGTATTAATTTTATAAAGATGTAAACAATATTAGCTAGTACTTTACATAGGAGGTATTTATTATGGCAGTAAAAATTGGCATTAATGGTTTTGGAAGAATTGGACGTCTTGTATTCAGAGCTTGTACTGAGAGAGACGATGTTGAAGTAGTTGGTATTAACGATCCTTTTATTGATCTGGATTACATGGTTTACATGTTAAGATATGATTCCGTACATGGACAATTCAAGGGAGATATCAGCGTTAAAGATGGAAAGTTTATTGTAAACGGAAAAGCAATCTCAAAATATGAAGTTAAGGATCCTGCTGAGATTCCATGGTCTGAATGTGGTGCAGAATACATTGCCGATGCTACCGGCGTATTCACAACCGGAGAAAAAGCATCCGCTCACTTCAAAGGTGGTGCTAAAAAAGTTATTATCACTGCTCCTGCAGGAGATAAGACCACTCCGATGTTTGTTATGGGTGTAAACCAAGACAAGTACACCAAGGATATGAACGTTGTATCGAACGCTTCTTGTACCACAAACTGCCTTGCACCTTTAGCAAAAGTAGTGCATGACAAATGGGGTATTGTTGAAGGATTGATGACCACTGTTCACTCCTACACAGCAACACAAGAACCGGTTGACGGACCTTCCAGAAAGAAATGGAGAGAAGGAAGAGCATGTGCGATCAATATTATCCCCTCTTCTACCGGTGCTGCAAAAGCAGTTGGTGCTGTTATTCCTGAATTAAACGGCAAATTGACAGGTATGTCCTTCAGAGTTCCTACCGCTGACGTTTCCGTTGTTGACTTGACATGCAGATTGGAAAAGCCGGCTACCTACGAAGAAATTAAAGCTGAAATGAAAGCTGCTTCTGAAGGTGCTTTAAAGGGTATTCTCGGATATACTGAAGATGCAGTTGTATCCACAGACTTCATCCATGATAGCAGAACATCGATCTTTGATGCAGATGCAGGAATCTCCTTGAATGACAATTTTGTTAAATTGATTTCTTGGTATGACAATGAGTGGGGTTATTCAAACAAGGTTGTTGATTTGATTGCTCATATGGCTTCTGTTGACAATAAGTAAGTCGGACAATACAAGGTTTTAAAAACCCGAGTTTAATTAAGTGCCGATCGGTGAATAAATACCGTCGGTCAAGACCCTTCGGATGGACGGTTCAAGGGTTTCAACCGGGAATCTTTCATTCGTTAAAACTAAGATTAAAGGACCCGGGTATCCGGGTCTTTTGCATAGTTTTATTTACTTGATGGAAGGCCACATGGTTAAACAGACCTTAAATTTATGAAAATGGAGTGATATATATGTCAGCATATAACAAGATGAGCGTTAAGGATATTGATGTATCCGGTAAAAGAGTCATCGTGCGTGTGGATTTTAACGTTCCTTTGGATGATAATTTGAATATAACCGATGACAATCGAATTCAAGGCGCAATCCCCACAATTTCCTACCTTGTAAACAACAAGGCCAAGGTGATTATCATGTCACATTTGGGAAGACCCAAAGGGGAGTTCAAGGAAAAATACAGTTTAAAACCTGCAGCTGTTCGTTTATCGGAGTTGCTGGGTAAAGAAGTTGTTTTGGCAAAAGATGTGATCGGCGAGGATGCCTTTGCAAAAGTCAATGCTTTGCAACAAGGCCAAATTGTGATGTTGGAAAATGTGCGTTTCCATAAAGAAGAAGAGAAAAACGATCCCGAATTCTCTAAAAAATTAGCCTCCATGGCTGATATCTATGTAAACGATGCTTTCGGCACTGCACATAGAGCTCATGCATCTACTACCGGAATAGCAGATTATCTCCCTGCAGTTTGCGGGTTTTTAATTGAAAAAGAAATAGCCATCATGGGCAAAGCATTGGAAAACCCCAAGAGGCCTTTTGTTGCCATTATGGGCGGTGCAAAAGTTTCTGACAAGATCGGTGTCATCAAAAACTTACTGGATAAGGTGGATACCATCTTAATCGGAGGTGGTATGGCCTATACATTTGAAAAAGCATTAGGAAGAAACATTGGAAAGTCTCTCTGTGAAGAGGATAAGGTTGAATTGGCGAAAGAATTAATGGATGAAGCAAAAGCAAAAGGTGTCAACCTTGTTCTACCTCTAGGCGGAAAGGCTGCAAAGGAATTCAAAAACGACGCCGAAATGAAAGTGTTCAAAGAAAACTATGGCGACGATTGGATGGGAATGGATATTGACGATTCCACCATCGAGTTGTTTTCTCAATATATTAAAACGGCCGGAACTATCGTTTGGAACGGTCCGATGGGCGTTTTTGAAATGCCGAATTTTGCTAACGGTACGAAAGAGATTGCTCGCTTGGTTGCTGAATCTAATGCCGTATCTATTATTGGCGGAGGAGATTCTGCTGCAGCAGTTGAGCAATTGGGTTATGCAGATAAAATCACTCATATTTCAACCGGTGGCGGAGCATCATTGGAGTTCTTGGAAGGGCTGGAGTTGCCGGGTATTGTAGCTTTGATGGATAAAAAGGTTCGTAATACATTTGTAGCCGGTAATTGGAAGATGAATAAAACACCGAATGAAACCTTTGACTTTATCACCAAATTGAAAGACCAAGTGAAAGATGCCACTACTGATGTTGCTTGCGGCGTTCCTTTTGTATGCTTGCAAAAAGCATTGGACGCAGCCAAAGGCACCAATATTAAAATTGCTGCTCAAAACATGCATTATGAAGAAAACGGTGCTTACACCGGTGAAGTATCCGGTCCTATGTTAAAAGAAATGGGCGTAGAGTATGTCATCATCGGGCACTCTGAAAGAAGACAATATTTCGGTGAAACCGATGAAACCGTTAACAAAAAAGCTCATGCAGTATTCAAATACGGAATGAAACCCATTATTTGTGTTGGAGAGTCCTTGGTTCAAAGAGAACAAGGGGTTACAGACGACCTGGTAAGATATCAAGTGAAAATCGCTTTGTTAGGCTTGACTGCAGAGCAGGTCAAGACAACAGTGATTGCATATGAGCCTATCTGGGCGATCGGGACCGGAAGAACTGCCACCAACGAACAAGCCAATGAAGTTTGTGCAGTGATCAGAGACACCGTTAAGAACCTTTATGGTCAACATGTTGCTGATGCATTGATTGTTCAATACGGTGGAAGTGTCAAACCGAGTAATGCCAAGGAACTGTTCGAAATGTCCGATATAGACGGTGGGTTGGTCGGCGGAGCCAGCTTAAAGGTAGAAGATTTTACAGCAATCGTGAAATACTAATTCAATATATAGTTTAAGGAGAAAATGTATGAAAGTATATGAACCCATTATAGAAGTTTTTGCAAGAGAGATTTTGGACTCAAGAGGCAACCCCACTATCGAAGTGGAAGTTATCACTGAATCCGGTATGATCGGAAGAGCTGCGGTGCCCTCCGGTGCATCCACAGGTGCTTTTGAGGCTGTGGAGTTAAGAGACGGAGATAAGTCCAGATACTTAGGCAAAGGTGTTCTTAACGCAGTGAATAATGTCAATGAGATCATTGCCCCGGAAGTGGAAGGCATGAACGTTTTTGATCAAGTTGAAATTGACCGGTTAATGATCGAATTGGACGGAACACACAACAAGGGTAAATTAGGTGCTAATGCCATATTAGGCGTTTCCTTGGCTACTGCAAAAGCTGCGGCTGAAGCTGCCGGATTGAGCTTGTATCAATACATCGGCGGTGTCAATGCCAAGAGACTTCCTGTTCCCATGATGAACATCATCAATGGTGGAAAACATGCCGACAACAGCGTCAGCATTCAAGAATTCATGATTATGCCGGTTGGCGCAAAAAGCTTCAAACAAGGTTTGCAAATGTGCGCTGAAGTGTTCCACAACTTAAAGAGCGTATTGAAGGCTAAAGGATACAGTACGGCAGTAGGTGACGAAGGCGGATTTGCTCCTAACTTGAAAACTGATGAAGAAGCGTTGCAAGTTATTGTTGAGGCTATTGCTAAAGCCGGATACAAATCGGGAGACGACTTTAGAATTGCTATGGATCCTGCCGGAACTGAAATGTATGAAGAAGCAAAGGCAAAAGGACAAGAAGGAAACTATTATTTCTGGAAGACCGATGTGATGTTCACAAAGCAAGAAATGGTAGACTATTATGCTGACCTTGTAGACAAATATCCTATCATTTCCATTGAAGATGCTGTTGCAGAAGAAGACTGGGATGCTTGGAAGTTATTAACCGATCGTTTAGGTGACCGCATTCAATTGGTTGGAGACGATTTATTTGTGACCAACACAAAACGTCTTGAAAAAGGAATTGAATTAGGCGTAGCCAACTCCATTTTGATTAAAGTAAATCAAATTGGAACATTGACAGAGACGTTAGAAGCTATTGAAACAGCTAACAGAGCAGGTTACACCGCTGTAACAAGTCACAGATCCGGTGAAACCGAAGATGCCACCATTGCTGACATCGCTGTTGCTACCAACTCCGGACAAATTAAGACAGGTGCTCCTTCGAGAACAGACCGTGTTGCAAAATACAATCAATTGTTAAGAATTGAAGAGGAACTTGGAGATTCTGCAGAATATCCCGGACTCAAAGCTTGGTTCAACTTAAAAAACAAGTAAGCTTATTGTAAATAGATATCATATGAAACGGGCTTTAAGATGACTTAAAGTCCGTTTTTAATATTTTTTTGAATTTATTTATTTGTCCAAACAATCAACATTCCTGCGGATATATATGATAGAGGTGACACTATGGATGATCAGAAAATTGTACACTTGTTAAAAACCGATCCTGACAAAGGGATCGGATACATCATGAGTCAATATGGCGGCCTATTGATGCATCTGGTACAAAACACAGGGATTATGGCAAGAGAAGATCAAGAGGAGTGTATCAGTGATATTTTGTATCATGTTTGGCGAAAAACAAAGCTATATGATGAAAATAAATCATCATTCAAGACATGGTTGATCTTATTGGCAAGGGGATGCTCCGTTGATTATATACGTAAACATAAAAAGCTGATCAAGTCTATTCCTCTGGAAACATTAGAAGATCTAAAAGGGATAAAAGGAGAAGAAAGGCTCGTGGACATTTTGGATCTTTTGCAGCAGCTTCCTTATCCGGATCATGAAATTTTTTTTAAACGTTTTATCATGGGGCAAAAGCCTGCAACTATTGCTAAAGAATTAGAATTGTCAGTTGATAATGTGTATAAGAGAATTCAAAGAGGCCGTGACACCTTGAAGCAATTAATAGAACAGGAGGGGTTTTGATGGATCGTAATTTGGACAAATTCACTGAAAAGATCGACGAGATGTATGACAATCCGGATGAAGAGCTGAAGCTTGCTATTATTCGCAAAACAGAGAGGAAAATAGGTAGGTATAAAAGATTTCAATCCATAAGAGGCATTGCTGCGGTGTTTGCAGTCATAATTTTAGTGTCGGCATTTGTACCCGGTACGCCGGTGAACGCTTTGTACAAAAAAATCTTTTCCTTTATCCCGGGTGTAGGGGTAGTGGAAACGGACAAAAATGGTTCTTCTATGAGGGTGTTGAAGGATCCTGTCATTGTAGAAAGCGGAAAGGAATATGTTACTGTCGAGGCGGCTTTTACACAAAATAACCGGATGACCGTTTATGTAAAGACCAATGTGGGAATGGCGGGAGCAGCAAATTTTACAAGTAAAGAGTTATTAAAATTATATGCCGGTGAAATCAATCCCAAATTATACTTGATACATGAGGGTGTAAGGATTGAGCCCGTCGGATCTGTTATGACAGGTGCCTCAGAAGACGGAACCTATGCCCTGAGAGCAAGTTATGAATTGCCAAAGGAAATGATCCGGCAAGATCAAATGACTTTGAAGATGGAAAAGTTTGAACCTGGAATATCTGTTTCTTTATCAGAAGCAATAACCGGTTTTGAGCCTGAGCTGATGGGGAACTTTGCAGTGATCGAAGATATTTATGTATTTGCCGATATGAATAGAGAAGCTGATACGGTTCGCATCCAACTGAGTACAGTTGCACCGAAAGAATTAGAAAGTATTCGCTTTGAGCCCTATGACCATGAAAAAGCACATTTCCCGGATTCCGTTCGACTGACGGATTCGCAAGGAAATATCTATCTGCCGGATCTAGAGCTGAGGAAGAGCAATCATGCTGATCGAAACACATTTTACTTCCGTGTATCCGAAGATAAGAGTGATCTTCTGTTGATCATTCCGCAAATCATGTACCGAAGGAGCGACCTCGAAGATGTTGAGTTCAAATTACCCAACGGTAATCAAGTGATGGATATGAATGAAACATTATCCTCAGGAGGAAATGAGATCACTGTAAAAACCGTGGAATTACTGGCAAAGGAAAGTGATCGAATTCCTGAAGAATTTAAGGGCGCAGGAGGACTCAAAATTGACTTTTCAGCAGTGAAATCCCCCAGAGGTCAAGAAACAATTATGAGGATTATGCCTACTTTGAAAGTTAAAAAAGGACTGCTAGGGCAATATGAAATGATCAGCCAAGCTGTACACGGTGAAACTTGGAGCTTGGAAGACCAAACCGGGTTTGCTATTTGCACTTTGGATGATTTAGAGGAATACAAACGCATATCAATGAGCTTGGATGTGGAGTGTATCATCATTTCCGAGGTTGAACTGAAGTTAGAGTAAGTATATGATGGTGATATGAAGACTATTATAGGAGGTTTGTCACATGGACTTTGAATTGCTTGTCAAGTTGAGAAAAAGTGTCAGGAAGTATGAAGTTGATAAGAAACCGGATCGAGCATTGATTGAAAAGTGTTTGGAAGCGGCAAGAATGGCTCCTTCTGCTTGTAATTCGCAGCCGTGGTCTTTTATTATTGTGGATGATGAGGAATTGGTTCAACTTGTAGCCAAGGAATGCACACCTCTTGTAGGGAAAATTAACAGTTTTGCAAAAACTGCCCCGGTGATCATTGTTCAGGTCATAGATAAAACCAACATTCAAGCATCCATCGGATCCAAAATGACTGATCGGGATTTCAATTATATCGATTCCGGGTTGTCCATGGGATACCTGTGTTTACAAGCGGCTGAATTAGGTTTGGGTACTTGTATTATGGGGTATTTTCACGAGGATAAGATCAAAAAGCTTTTAGATATTCCCAAAAGCAGGCGAATCGGGTTATTATGTACCCTTGGCTACGAAAAAGGCGGGCAAACGGAATCAGCGAAGAAAAGAAAACAACCGGAAGACATGATCTTTTACAACCGCTATATGTTAAGGGAAGACGAAAACAAAAGGTTTGATTTTCAGGGGGAATAACGGAGAAAAGTTGAGAGAATATTTTTAGATTATATAAGGAATGCCTGGCTGAAGCCCAGCATTCCTTATATAGAGAAATTAAAATAAAAATTAAAAATCAAAAGTTCACAGTAACGCTTCTGTTCTATTCTATTACATCCAAGGAATACTTGCCCGGTAAAGGTTGGCCCCGATCGATCCATTTACCGTTTGTAAAGTCGGGAACAACAACCGGCGTGCTGCCTGTTGCAACAGATTCTTCCGACAAACAAGTGACGGCCATCCACGTTGCAGTGTCATACACATCAATAGGTGTGTCGGTTTGGTTTTTGATGCTTTCCACATAGGCACGCAAGACTAAATAGTCCATACCGCCGTGACCGCCTCGAACACCTTCTTCACGATACCATTTCCATAGGGGATGCTCATACGTTTCCATGTATTTCTTAAATGGTTCCCACTGATCCAAGGGGCTTATGCCGTCAAAATAAATGGAAGCATTGTCTTCTGTCCAGATCCCTTTGGTTCCTTGCACCCGGCCACCTCTAGAGTAGGGGCGCGGTAATGTTGTATCATGGATCAAAAATATAGTTTCACCATGAGCACACTTAATCATGGTGGTCACCACATCACCTTGTGTGAAATCAACGGATGCCAGATGATGCTCCGGTCCCATATTGTCCATAATGTATTTGTGAAGTCCTCTGGATTTAGAGGACATGGAGGTTAATGTCAAAAGACGATTTCCTCTGTTGATATTTAAATATTTTGCGATGGGTCCCAATTCATGAGTGGGATAGAGTTCGCCGTTTCTATTTTCATAATTTCTGAACCTGTAATGGCGATTGACGATTCCGTTGGAAACCTCGCTTCTCAAATCATGCTCATATCCGCCTTGGCAGTGAATCAACTCACCGAACAATCCCTTTTTGATCATGTTCATTAAAGCCATTTCCTCCCGACCATAGCAACAGTTTTCCAACATCATGCAGGGCATTCCGGTTCTTTGAGATGTTTTGACCAAATCCCAACATTCGTCGATGGAGGATGCACCTCCTACTTCCATTGCTGCATATTTTCCACTTTGCATCGCTTCTATCGCAATTTCCGCGTGAACAGTCCAAGAGGAAGGGATGATCACACCGTCGATGTCCTTACGTTGCAGCAACTGTCTATAGTCTTTATATGTATCCGGTTTATATCCTCTTTTTTTATAGACGGAGTCCGCATTTTTCTCCATTCTGTCGTCATACAGATCGGATATGGCAGGGATAACTACATCATCCATATTAAGCAACAGTGAAAGCAGTCCGCTTCCTCTGCCTCCTAAACCTACAACACCCAACCTGACTTGTTCTAAAGTTGTCTTATCTATAGTCGTCATTCAGTTTACCCCCCGTTATATAACGTAATTAATTTGCAGTGATTTCGATCCAAGCTTTGTTGTAGTACTCAACAAAATCTCCGATATATTTAAATACTTCGCAATTACTGATGATTTCGTTGCTCGGATATGCGGTGGGATTGTTCCTTAATTCTTCATCTAATTGCTCCACAACCTCCATTTGCGGCGATGAATACCCGGTGTATTCGGCATTCAGATACGCGATATCGGTTCTGCAAAGGAAGTTGATAAACTTTTCCGCCAAATCCTTTTTCGTCGAAGTAGCCGGAATTGCAACACAATCATACCAAATGTTCGAGCCTTCTTTCGGATAGGCATAAGCCAGATCGTCGTTTTCAGCCATGGCTAAAATGGCTTCTCCGGACCAAACCACGGCAAGAGCGGCTTCGTTGTTGATCATTTTATCTCTGGCTTCATCCACAACGTATGCAAGCACCAAGGGCTTTTGTTCGATTAAGGATTCCTTGGCTTCATCAATTTCTTTCTCCAGGGTAGAGTTCATGGAATATCCCAACCGTTTTAATGCCACACCGATAGAATCTCTTTGGCTGTCCACCATTAATATTTTTTTCTCATACTTTTTATCCCACAAGATATCCCAGCTGTCCACTGTTTCATTAACCATGGACTTGTTATAGAGGATACCAACCGTTCCCCACAAATAGGGAACAGAATATACATTACCCGGATCGTATTCGGCATTCTTGAAAATATCATCAATTAGAGCAAAGTTGGGGATATTGTTTAGATTAATGCTTTGTAACAATCCTTCTTGAGCCATTCTGTGTAACATATATTCCGATGGAAATATAATATCGTATTTGGCTGAGCCGGAATTGATTTTTACATACATATCTTCATTGGTTGTATAAGTCTGGTATTTTACCTTTACACCGTATTCTTCCTCAAACTGTTTGATCACGCTTTTATCCATGTAGTCTCCCCAGTTGTAAACATACAACGTGTTCTCGTCATCACATCCGGGCAATAGAATGATTGCTACCAGAATAAACAGCATAAGAAAAACGCCGATCTTTTTCATCATTTAAATGTCCCTCCTGACTTTCTTTTCTGTATTTGAAGCTGATCTTTTATTAACGATCAACAACAAAGCCATAACCACGACAAACATCAGGGTCGACAAAGCATTGATTTTAGGGTTGATTCCCCGTCTTGCCATGGAATAAATTTCAATGGATAAATTTGTCACTCCCGGGCCGGATGTAAAAAAGCTGATGACAAAGTCATCAATGGACAGTGTAAAAGCTAATAAAAACCCTGTTATTATTCCGGGACGTATTTCCGGTATTACCACTTTAATAATGGACATAAAAGGGTTAGCTCCCAAATCCAAAGCTGCTTCATAAACGTGAATATCCATTTGATGAAGCTTGGGCAGCACCGAAAAGATGATGTAAGGGATGTTAAAGGTGATGTGTGCCAACAATAATGTGAAGAACCCTTGATTGATGCCTAAAAAGACAAACATTAGCATCAAGGATACACCGGTTACGATATCGGCATTGATTACAGGTATATAAGAAATGTTTTTAACCAGGCTATAACTGAGTTTCTTATATCCGAAAATACCGATTGCGGCAAATGTCCCTATAATAGTCGCAATTACTGATGACAACAACCCGATTGCCAGTGTGTAGTACAATGCCAACAAAATGTCCCTGTCTTTGAATAACTCAATATACCAACGGAACGTAAAACCACCCCAGGTAGCCCTGGATCTCGAATCGTTAAAGCTAAGCACCATCAACACCAGTATGGGTGCATACAGAAAGAGTATGATCAGCCATAAATACGCTTTTTTAAGACTTTTACTCATAGCATGCTCTCCTTTCCGTTTCGCTCATTGGCATTCATAAAAAACATACTGATAATAACCAACACCATCAATACGAAAGACAATGCGGAACCGAAGCCCCAATTACCGGTCAACAGGAACTGCTGTTCGATAATGTTACCGATTAATGCGAATTGACCTCCTCCTAATAAACGGGAAATGACAAAAGTAGAAACTGCAGGCATAAACACCATGGTGATTCCGCTGATCACTCCGGGGAGGCTCAAAGGAATCATCACCTTGAGCAAAACTTGAAAACTGTTTGCACCCAAGTCTTGTGCAGCGCTAATGACGCTTTCGTCTATCTTCACCATCACGGAATAGATAGGGAGGATCATAAATGGTAAAAAGTTATAAACCGTACCTAATATGACTGCACCTTCGCTATATAGAAACTGTACTTTTCCAAAGCCGAGAAACTCCAAAAGCTTATTGAAGATACCGTTGTTTTCCAGTAAAGTTAACCATGCATATGTTCTCAGCAGAAAATTCATCCACATGGGAATGACAATCAACATAAGGTATGTGGATTTTTGTGAAAAATCTTTTGAAGAAAGAAACAATGCAACCGGATAGCCTATGAGCAGGCAAATGAGCATGGAAATAAAGGCGATTTTAAAGGATCTTAAAAACACCTTTAAATACAAGGGATCAAGGATTTGCCGAAAGTGATCCAATGAAAAGACAATGCCCCCGTCGGTTTGCTTTGTAAATGCATAAAAGACGATCAACAGCAAAGGAACGGTGATAAACATGATCATCCATACCAGATAGGGATAAGACAACCATCGCCTCATAGATCAATCACCTTCTTCATAATATGGATATCATCAGGATCCACACTCATCCCGATGGTATCTCCCTCATATTGTCGATCGGTATTTTGCAAGAGCCACACAAATCCATCGGAAGACTCAACAGTTATGTCGTAATGAACTCCCTTGAATATCACGGAGGTAACCTTTCCGGTCCATTGGGCATCTGACAGATTCTTTATATCGATGTCCTCGGGACGAATCACCACATCCACTTTTTCGTTTTTAGCAAAGCCGGTGTCGATACAAGGAATATCTTTGTTGCAAAAATGTACTAATTTATCTTGTAGCATCGTTCCGTCTATGATATTGCTCTCCCCGATAAAATCAGCTACAAATGCATTTTTCGGTTCATTATATATGTTGATAGGGGTATCGATCTGTTGGACAATACCCTCATTTAATATGACAATACTATCTGACATGGAAAGAGCTTCTTCTTGGTCATGGGTTACATAAATAAATGTAATACCCAGCTTCTCCTGCATTTTTTTCAATTCAATTTGCATGTCTTTACGCATTTTCAAATCTAGTGCGCCTAAAGGTTCGTCTAACAATAATACTTCCGGCCTATTGACTAATGCTCTTGCAATAGCCACCCTTTGTTGTTGCCCGCCGCTTAAGGATTCTACTTGTCTTTTCTCAAATCCCTGTAAGTTCACCAAATTAAGCATTTCACGAACTCTTTCTTTGATTTCATTTTTCGGAGTTTTGGAAATTTTTAATCCAAAGGCAACATTATCAAACACATTCAGATGGGTAAACAAGGCATATTTCTGAAACACCGTATTAACTTTTCTCTTATGAGGGGGGAGATCATTGATCTTCTGCCCTTGAAAAACTATTTCCCCTTCGGTAGGCATTTCGAAACCACCGATGATTCGTAATGTGGTTGTTTTGCCGCATCCGCTAGGGCCAAGCAATGTTAAAAATTCATTTTTCTTAATGCTTAAATTAAGGTTATCCAAAGCGACAAAACCGTCTTCAAAGACCTTGGAGATGTTATTTAATTGAATAATATAATCCGACATTACTAAAAATATCCTTTCGTAAAATGATTTAAAAGTTCGGAGGGGATGAAACCCAGATTATTTTTGCAGGTCGTTTTCCAACATTGCTTATGTAGTGAGGCAATGACGTGTTGTAATAAAATGAATTCCCCTTTTTTGCCTTGTAAACTGTGGACCCTAAGTGAATTTCAACGTTCCCCTCGAGTACAAACCCAAATTCTTCTCCGTCATGAGGTTCATCCTGCTTGGATGCACCTCCCGGCTGTAATGTAATGATAATGGGTTCCATTGTGTTTTTCATACAGTTTGGAATTAACCATTTCACGATACTTTTATTCTCTTCATTTTCCTTTTCAAACATATCATTTGCAGTAAAAACGATTTGATTGTCTTCATCCTGACTGAAAAACTCCTTTAAGTCCGTACCCAAGCATTGCAATAAATCAATAAGTGTTGCAATAGAGGGGGATGCAATATCTTTCTCAAGCTGGGATATATATCCTTTTGATAACTCGCAACGGTCGGCAAGCTCTTGCTGCGTCAGGTTATTCAATAGTCTTAATCTTTTTATTTTTTTCCCAATATCCATTTCTTTACATAACCCCGATTTTTTGATCGGCATCCTTATCATTAAACTCTTTGTTTAGTTTTACTAAACAAAGCGATTTTATTATAGCATAATGGTTTTGGTTGTCAATAAAGTTATGAAAAATTTTATCATATTGAGCATGGGATTAGATATGATATAATGTTAATGAGTATTACCGATTTTATGTCGGCAATTTTCGAATGCAAAAGGAGGTTGAATATGAACCCTATTCGATTGAATGCAAAGATATACCGAGGTTATGATGCCGATTTGTCACTGGATGTACCGGCGGACGGTTATCTCGGATGGGATACAAGACAAGTGGAGATTAATCCCGAAACGACAGCAGTTGTGATTATGCACGCATGGGATGTCGGTCCTATGGAAGAGTACCCGGGAATTTTCAGATGCAATGAGTATGTCATAAGATCCTATGATGTATGTGAAAAGGTATATCCCTCATTGCTTGAGGGAGTACGGAATTCACCTCTTCGTTTGATCCATGTGGTGGGAGGCCCGGATTATTACTCCTCCTATCACGGATACAAGATCGTCCGACAAGCATTAAAAGAATACAATGAGCAAAAAGGATTGAGTCAAGATCCTGTAAAATTCGATATGTGTACACAGGATGGATACACGAAGAAAATCAAAGAGATCGTTACCTATGATGCTTCCTACGGAAAACACAATATGGATGATATTCACAGATCCATGAAGGTGCGTACCTTTTCCAAACAAGCGATACCCAAAGGTGATGAGCCTATCGCCGCCACGACGGAGGAATTATTTGCATATTGCAAAAAAGAAGGCATTAATCATTTGATTTATGGCGGATTTGCCTTAAATTGCTGCTTGCAGGTGTCTCCCTGCAGTATGGTGGATATGTCACGCAGAGGATTTGTGTGCTCAGTAATCGAAGACGCCACCATTGCCATGGAAACAAAAGAGAGCATACGAGGTGAATGGAACAAGCATGCTCAATTGTACATGATATCTACTTTATACGGGTTGATATTTAAATCAAAAGATATCATAGAAGCGGCTTCCAACAGTTGACGAATGCCGGTAAGTTCTTTATAATAGTAATAAGTAAAAAAACAGTTACATATTTGCGGATACCCGTAGAATGATATAAATAAATGAGTTGGAGGTAATGGGATGGATAAGAAGGTAAGAGTTTTATTGATAGGGGCGGCTTTTTCTGCGGACTTACACGCTGAAGGTTATGCAAGATGCCCTGATTTAGCGACAGTAGTTGGCATTTGTGATAAAGTACCGGAAAGAGTTCACGATTTGGCTGCAAGATACAACTTTAAGGATTATCAATTCTATGAAGATTATAAGGACGCTATTGACAACGTTGATTGTGATGTAGTGGATATTTGTTTACCGAACTTTTTACATCATGATGTTGCATTATATGCTTTTGAACGCGGAAGACATGTAATTAGTGAAAAACCCATCGCCACCACGGTGGAAGATGCATATGAAATGGTTCAAGCAGCCGAAAAAGCCGGAAAGAAATTGTACTATGCAGAAGACTGGTTATTTGCTCCTGCATTGAATAAGGCATTATCTGTGATTGAAGAAGGTGCTTTAGGTCGTCCGATGTTTTATCGTGCAAGGGAATGTCATAGTGGATCTCACTCTCCTTTTACCCAGACCATTAAGTATTGCGGCGGAGGAGCCATGGTTCACTTGGGTGTTCATCCGGTCTCTTTCATGTTGGCGATGAAGGATAACAAATGGACGGAATTGGTTGCCATGACTTCCGGCGGTGGTGAAAACAACTTTTTACACACTAAAATGGAAGGTGAGGATTGGGCTGCTTGCATTATCAAATTCCAAGACGGAACATCGGCTCTGTTAGAAGCAAACTATATCACCACAGGTGGTATGGAGGATGTATTCGAAGTATATGGCACAGAAGGTCGTATGCAAGTAGACTTGACATTTTCTTCTCCGGTAAAAGTGTTCTCTATACCAGGAGTCAGCTATGCAGTTGAAAAAGCTGAACTGACCACCGGTTGGACCAAACCTGCGGTAGATGAAAAGTATAATTTGGGCTATATCGGAGAAATTCGTCATTTCATGGAATGTGCTAAAGAAGGAAAAGATGCAAGAGTCGGCCTGAGAGGCGTTGATGGATATATTGCATTAAAAGTTGTGAATTTGATTTACAAATCCGCAAAAGAAGGCGTCAAGATTGTAAACGACGATCTAAAATAAACGAAGAAAAAAGGCAAAGGCATGATCTGATGATTGTGCCTTTTTTTTGTTTAGGAAATGACCATTCAAAGTGCATTTGTGTTACAATAGAAAAAAATCTGTAAGGAGTGATTGTTTTTGAAAATAGCCTTATTAGCACAAAAACCTCTCGCTGACACTTTGTTTGATGCGGAGTGTATGAAAGCATTAATAAATTTTGGTACATTGGTAGTAAATGAGGATTCGAATGTTCCCGACAAGGACCGAATCAAGGAACTAATCAAAGATGCCGACATCGTCATTACCTCTTGGGGAACTCTTTCTTTGGACGGTGAAGTGTTGGATATGGCCCCGAACTTAAAATTGATTATACATGCAGCCGGATCAGTGAAACCGGTGATGAGCGATCAGATCTATCCTAGAGGCATCCGTGTGGTTAGTTGTGCAGGAGCGATTGGTATCGGTGTTGCCGAGACGGCACTGGGTTTGACCATCTACTCTGTAAAAAACGTAAAAGAACTGGATATGGATGTACATAACGGAGAATGGGGCAAGAATAAATTAAAGACCAAGGAAATGTACGGAATTAACGTTGGTGTGGTAGGTGCAGGATGGGTTGGAAGGCACTATATCAAACTTTTGAAAAATTTCCATGTAAACATTTTGTTGTCTGATCCTTTTATTACTGAAGAGCAAGCCCGCGCATTAGGTGTAAAAAAGGTGGAATTGGATGATTTGATGCGCCTTAGCGATGTTGTTTCCTTGCACGCACCTTCTTTGCCCTCTACAGATAAAATGATCAACAAATCCAATTTATCACTGATGAAAGACGGTGCGACCATCATTAATACCGCCAGAGGATCATTGATCGATGAAGACGATTTGTATGAAGAGTGCAAAGACGGTCGTATCAAAGCCTGCATTGATGTGACCCAACCGGAACCTCCGGCCAAGGATCATCCTTTTAGAACTTTGCCTAATATCGTTTTGACTCCCCATATTGCCGGTGCAGTGACAAACGGAAAGCTCAGGATCGGTCTTTTCACAGTTCAAGCCATTGAAGGCTACCTAAAAGGTGAACCTATACCGGGAGAAGTGAGAGAAGATCAATTAGGAACCATTGCCTAAAAAAGATCAATTGTTACAATAGAATAATTAAATATCTATCAATGAAAAAGGAGGGGCTAACCCCTCCTTTCATTTCCAGTCAATTTATCAGCCTAAATCAGGTCTTTGATAAACAGGAAATGCATCATTGTTGTAGTACTTCTCAATGATGGTTTCAAGTCCTGCAGCATACAATTGGTTGATGTATTGCTCCCACTCTGCGTTAAGATTTGCAATTTCACCGTTCCAGGAACGATTGGCAAAATCTCCTACGGCAGCATTGATACTACCGCTGTATTCGGCATATTCTTTGACGTATGCCTCATAAAGATCCACACCCATATTCAACTTATTGAGGTATTTGTTGGGCTCGATGCAATACTTGGCTACCCAATCACTTTCATCGGCGAATGTGTAGTATTGGTATGCGGCTTCATGTCCGTAATAGAGAGATTCGGCTTGGAAGCTTCCGCCCCAAAATCCGCCTCTTCTGTACTGAGGAGGAACTTTATCCGCTTCAGTTGTCATCATACCGGACGCCCAAGGTTCACCTTGCCATTTAAAATGAACTCCCTCAACACCGATCCAAGCTTTTATGTTCCAAGGGTCTTTAGGATCAGAGTAACGGTCATTCCACATGGTTAAGATACGTTGCAATTTACCGTCAGATACAGTTTTGGCAACGTTGTATGTTCTCCATTTACCGTCTGCAAATGCATCAAGTCCATATCTTCTGTTACCCCATACTTCTCCGGGGCCTTTCAATACCGGCATACAGACCATGGTAGCATCTTCAAGTCCGTTTAACCATAAGCTCTGAGGAGGTTGACGGTCGGAATATTCCGGGAAGTGCGGACGTCCGATGTATTGTCTGTCTGCAGTAAAGAAACCGACTTTACCGGTCAACCATGTTGCCAACAGAACATCATACCAGTATGCTCCTCCTGACAAATCCAAAGTTCTCATATAGCCTTTGGTACGCATTTCGTTGGCCCAGTCCATGTAGTCTCTGTATCCGGAATAAGCAAACCAAGGAACATTGTCACCGGTGGATTCCTCCAAATACAAGTAGTTGTTTTCAGAAGAGTTGACGCCGAACATACCCCAATACAAGTCAACCCAGGCAGCTCTGAATGTATGTTCAAAACCTACGGCTGCATAGGTGTCATCTTCACCGTTTCCGTCAGGGTCGTCTTCTGTGAATGCTCTAAAAATGTCATTCATTTCATCGAATTCAAACATGAAGTTTGTTACAAATAAATTTCCGTTATACTTACCCAACTTTTCATCAGTTAATGTGATGGGGGTTAATTCTGATTCCGGAATTTCATAACCGACATTTTCCAGCCAATCTAAACGGTAGATCGGTCCGTTGTAATAGCTCTTCCATGTGGTCATAATGAAAGAAATTCCGTAATACTCTTCAGTTCCCTTGATATTATTATATATGTAGCTTGACGGTTTGTTTTTTTCCATTTGTTCATAATAGTACGGGAAATATTGTTTGTAGAATTCCAATGGAACGGATCTTGTGAATCCTTCGTCATACAATTGCACGGCATCCATAGGTGCATACGGTATGTAACTGAAATCCGGAATTTCACCTGCGGCTAACATCATGGTTAGACCTTCTCCGTCGTAGTAGCTAATGTTCCATGTGTCAATGTCTATGTTGTATTTCTCCTCAATCATTAGCTCGTCATAGGCACCTTCTTCATAAGTGTCACAGAATCCTGAGATCCAACTTACTTCGTAGAATTCCGCAAACGGATTTACTTCAACCGGTGCAGTGGTTTCGGCCTTGGTAGTGGTTGTTTGCGCTTTTGTGGTTGTTGTTGCTTTTGTGGTTGTCACACCCGCAGTTGTCGTTGACCCTGTTGTAACATCAGGTTGTTCCTGGGATTGGGAACAAGCAATCAGTGAAAACATCATCGTACTTACAATCATTATGCAAAAAATACGAATCATTCTCTTAGACATAATACCATGTCCTCCTTAAAACTTTATTTGAAAAACACATTTTTCATGTGCAATTTCCTTATAAACGTAAAAGAGTGATTGACAGTAATCGTTCCTATATCTATATATATTATATTTATATGGAACTATTTGTATAATAGCATAAATTATTAAGATTAGTCAATTAAAGAAATATTCTTACCTTTGTTTTAGATATAAATGCTTAAAGAGGGTTAAAGGCGGTTTTTGGCTTTGTTGCAAAAGACTTTTCATAATCGCGGTTATAATGATATAATAAGGAAGTTATTTTATTTTGAAATGAATACTATGATCCGAATATCGGAAGGAGAAAATAAATGTTAAAGAAGATTGATGGATATAAACCCTATAAAGGCCCTATTCTAATGATTGTCATGGATGGAATCGGATTAGGACAGCCGAATGATTGTAATGCCGTACATTTGGCAAACACACCCAATTTGGATTACTTGATGAAAAACTATCCCACCTTGGCATTGAAAGCTCATGGAACTGCCGTGGGTTTACCGGGAGATGATGATATGGGAAATTCGGAGGTAGGTCATAATGCCATCGGTGCGGGAAAAGTATATAGTCAGGGGGCAAAATTGGTAGGGGAAGCCGTGGAAACCGGTGACATGTTCCTTGACACCGGTTGGCGTGATATTAGCCAAAATTGCCTTGATCATAACTCTACACTTCATTTTATCGGATTGTTTTCCGATGGAAATGTCCATTCTCATATTTATCACTTGAAAGGTATGATTATACAAGCCAAAAAACAAGGAATAAAGGAGATAAGGATCCACATTTTATTGGATGGTCGTGACGTCGGAGAGCGCTCGGCTTTGGACTATGTACTTCCGTTTGAACAATTTTTAAATGAAATCAATGATGACTGTTGCCATTGTGTGGTTGCCAGTGGCGGCGGACGTATGAATATCACCATGGATCGATATGGTGCCAACTGGGCTATGGTGGAAAAAGGCTGGAAGACTCATGTGTTAGGAGAAGGTCGACCCTTTGAAAGCGCGGAACAAGCCATTGAAACTTATCGAAAAGAATTGAATGTTATTGACCAGGACATGCCTCCGTTCGTTATTGTCAAAGATGGCGAACCGGTGGGAACAATCCAAGACAACGACTCTGTTGTGTTCTTTAATTTCCGTGGGGACAGAGCCATTGAAATCAGCAGAGCTTTTGAAGAAGCGGATTTTGATGTATTTGACAGAGTGCGTTACCCTAAGGTGACATATGCCGGGATGCTTCAGTACGACGGGGACTTGGGTATCCCATCAAGATTTTTGGTCAGCCCGCCCAAAATAAGTAACACTATGGGAGAGTTTTTGGCTAAGGAAGGTGTAGCTCAGCTGGCGATTTCCGAAACACAAAAGTACGGTCATGTAACCTATTTTTGGAATGGAAACAGAAGCGGTAAATACAGTGAAACAAATGAAACATACATTGAAATTCCTTCTGATGTGGTTCCCTTTGAACAAAGGCCTTGGATGCAGTCCGCTTTGATTGCAGATCGTTTAATGGAGGAATTGAAATCCGGTCAATATCAATTTGCTAGAGTCAACTTCCCCAATGGTGACATGGTAGGTCATACCGGGAACATGCAAGCGACCATTATCGGTGTGGAAGCCGTAGATCTGGCATTAGGAAGGATATTAAAAGTTGTGGATCAATTGGGAGGAATGGCCATCATTACAGCCGATCATGGTAATGCAGACGAAATGTTTGAGACGGATAAAGCCGGGAATCCTAAGAAGAACAAGGACGGTTCCTACAAAGCCAAGACCAGTCACACATTGAACAAGGTGCCTTGTATTTTATATGACAACCATAACAACGGCCGATACTCCGTGGTTCCGGGTGAATACGGATTATCCAACCTGGCGTCAACCATCGTGAACTTATTAGGATATGAAAAGTATGAGGATTGGGATGCCGGTATTATACAATTGAATGTATAATTGATCTGACATTTTATACTGATGATATATATGACCATACAAGTGTTATTGTGTGGTCATTTTATTTTTCTTATAGTTTTCATAACTGTCATTTGCAACGGTATCCGATTGAAAAAACTCCAACAGAACAGTAAGGTTCGAAACTGTAGAAAGGCTCAACGCGTGTTCAATCAGCTCTGTTTCCTCCAAAGGGGTGGTGCTTCCGATCAGTGTTAAGAATTTTTCCACTGTGTCATGCCTTTTTAAAAGATATTCGCCGGTTTTCCTACCGCTGTCCGTCAGTTGGATGATATCATATCGGTTATATTTTACAAACTTAAGCTCAACCAGCTTGAAGATCATTTTGGAAACAGAAGACGGTCTTACATTTAAAAGCTCAGATAGTTTTCCCACACGTACACTTTCATTTTGAACACAAAGTCTGTATATCATCTCCAGATAATCTTCCAATGCGGAAGTCAGGTAACCTTCCTCTTGTTTTGCAATTTGATATCCGCGAACTGTTCTGAAATTTGAATTATCGCTTTTGGTCATAGAATCAAAACCTTTAAACTATTCTATCTTATCAGTTTCAGTATATTCATAACACATTCTAATTATGTGGCATATATTAGCGTAGGGAAATATTTTCCCTCCACTAATTTTTTGGGAGGATTTAACCATGAGTTGTATGCAAATACCATTAAATAAATTGCCAATCGGCAAAAAAGCGGTTGTCACAGCTCTCACATCAGACGGAGTTCACAGAAGACGCATGCTTGACTTTGGAATCATTAACGGAACCGAGATCGAACCGTTATATAAAAACCCGTCCGGTAACCCGGTGGCATATTTGATCAGGGGTGCTGTCATCGCTTTCCGTAATGATACATCTGAGAAGATCATGGTGTCCGTGTTATGAGTTTCTAGGAGGGGATGATGGGATTAACAGGAAAATCGACAGGCACCGGAGTATTGGATCAAAGTGGCTACATAATACAAAAAGAAACTGATACCGATAAGATCATAGCTCTAGCCGGAAATCCGAATGTGGGGAAAAGCACTGTGTTTAACGCTCTTACAGGGTTGAACCAACACACGGGCAACTGGCCGGGTAAAACTGTCACAAATGCCCGGGGTATGTATCAATTTAAAGGTACAAATTATATCATCGTGGACCTTCCCGGCACGTATTCGCTTATGGCTAATTCCGTAGAGGAGGAAGTTGCGCGAGATTTCATCTGTTTCGGACAACCGGATGTCACGGTCATCGTTGCTGATGCCACCTGTCTTGAAAGAAATCTTAATTTGGTGCTTCAGACCATGGAAATAACTGACAAGGTGGTCTTATGTGTTAATCTGATGGATGAAGCGAAAAAAAAGAAGATATCCATTCGGCTGGATTTACTTGCATCAAAATTGGGCATTTCGGTTGTGGGTACCAGCGCTCGTAGCAACAAAGGGCTTGACAGTCTGATTGAAGCGGTTGATTCGATTGATGAACAACACTCCAATTATCTGCGTGTAACTTACAGCGATGAAATAGAAAAGGCGATATCCTTGTTGGAGCCGGCAGTGGAAAACCTGTTTGGTTCAAAAAGCAACAAACGATGGGTATCTCTCAAATTGCTCGAAGGTGACACAGGCATGCTAGAGTCCCTGAAGAACAACCTCGGATTTGACTTGATGCAAAATGAGTACATTATACATTGTCTCACCGAAACGAAAAGTTTTCTTGGTAACGCCGGGATCCATAGTGATAAACTCAGAGACTTAATCGTGACAAAGATTGTAAACACCTGTGAAGACATCAGCAAAGAAGTCATTACATATGAAAAAAAGAATTATGCGGAACGAGATCGGAAGATCGATCAGATTCTGACTTCGAAGATCACCGGTATACCTATTATGATACTTTTGCTTTTTGTTGTGTTTTGGCTCACTGTTACCGGAGCGAACTATCCTTCGGAATTGATCGCCAAAGGATTATTTTGGTTGGAAGAACAACTGTCCGCACTGTTTCGGATCCTATCCGGGCCGGAATGGATATCCGGTGCTTTGGTGGATGGTATCTATCGAACACTTGCCTGGGTGGTATCGGTTATGTTGCCCCCTATGGCAATATTCTTTCCGCTTTTTACCCTTTTGGAGGATTCCGGATATCTGCCTAGAATTGCTTTCAATATGGACAATTTTTCGACCTGTGCGGTTAGGTGTACCATAAATTAACATTAGCAGAATTGCACTA
>CALCRE010000184.1 GCA_937894465.1 uncultured Clostridia bacterium | reverse complement strand
CGCTGCAGCTGTTGGTTCATTTCACCATTTTGTGTTTTTTATGCGATTGCCCTGGAAGCAGGTTGTGAACGCTTGATTATTGTTTATTGTACTGATATAATTAAGTAAAGCTCACTATGAAAGCAAAAAATTGTTTAATATATATAAAGAGGTGCGTGTCATGGTAAAAAAAGCGTCGGATTTTCGATACAATACTGGAGAAACCCGTGTACCTTGGGCAGCGGTTGGTGAGAATTACAATGCCCAAGACTTGATGGCAGTGATTCGATTTCTAGCACAAGGTCATGGTGAAGATTATGAACAAGCCATCAGCAAGGTGAATGAAGAGGTTGTGAAGTTAACTCAATTTTCGACTCCTCCCGGGAAGTTGTCTTTGGGAACTCAAGTAGAAAAAGCAGAAGAAATGGTAGATCAATACCTCGAAACAAACGGGAGTTTGTTTGTGACCAACTGTACAGCAGGTTTTGAAATCGCATTCAAGTATGCCAATCTTCAACCCGGAGATGAAGTCATTGTCCCGGCGATCACATTTATCGCTACAATGGCCTACCCTTTACAGGTAGGTGCAAAAGTAGTATTTGCCGATGTGGATCCTAGAACATTAAATATGGATCCCGCTGATGTGGCTCGTAAAATCACTCCTAAAACAAAGGTCATTGTACCGGTTCATTTAGGGGGCTACCCTGTTGATATGGATCCCATTATGGAATTGGCAAAGAAACATGATATCCTGGTTTTAGAGGATGCAGCTCATGCTTTCGGTGCTGTGTATAAAGGTAGGAAGATCGGTACCATCGCAGACTTTACTGCATTTAGTCTCCATGAAGTGAAGAACATCACATCCTTTGGCGAAGGCGGTATATTGACCACAAATATCGTTGAGTTCCGTGAGTACATGAAACGTTCACGATTCCTAGGAGCAGACTTTTCAAGGAAAATTAAGAATTGGTTGTATGATGTAACGGCGATCCCCGGAAAATACGGACCGTTTATGGCAGGAAACTCTTCCACCACAGAAATTCAAGGTTTAGGCCTTCAATTGCAAATGTCTCGTTACGACAAGATATTAGCAGAGCGCAGAGAAATTGCCACATACTTGAACGAGCGTTTTTCCGGTAACCCGGCTATTATACCGCAAGATATGGGTGATGACCAAACCGTTCCTACTTTCCATTTATACCTGTTACAAATTGATCCTGATAAAGCAGGAGGAGACGTTCAAACATTGAAGAGAAAGTTGGAGGAAAAAGGAGTTACCAATATCCCTCATTTTGGTCCCTTATATTACTTTGATGTATTACGTGCATTAGGATATGACCGTGAAGCCATTGCGAAGACCTGCCCGGTTAGTGAAGAAGCATTCAATAGAAGGTTTACCCACTTACCCGTGTACGGTTTGACCAAAGAGCAAATGGAATATATGGCGGATGCAGTTTTGGCTTCCGTTGCTGAAATGCAACGCGGAGAATAAAATTTCTTAAAAAATTGAAACTGGATAAAAGGACGGTGACACACTGTCCTTTTATTTGTTTGCAAGAAGTGTAATGGCAATCCTTTGTTGTGTATGTTCCCAAAGGTATGGTATAATTTAAACAAATCAAAGATAAGTTCTATAACAAATCTTCGTTCAGTAGGTGAAGAATGAAAAAATATTTTATCAAAACAGCTTCAAAAATATTGATAGACTATGTTACAACTGTATTCTTATTCAGCATATTCAGTATATCGGTGCTGGTGATCGCCAACCAAAACACTGCAAGGGCTTGGTGGATCGGATACAGCTTAGTATGGTTTATTATGTTGATGATGATGGTATATTCCAGAATGAAGCAGGTCGCTCAAAAGGAAGTGATTCCTCAATATGATTTGCACCCGTTCCCCTTAAAAGGCTTTGTGTATGGTTTGACAGCTATGATTCCCCATTTTATTGTAGCCTTTCTAAACAGTGTATTGGTCTTTAAAAACGAGATACTCAACGGTAGAAAGCTTTTGGTGGTTAAAATCTTTTTCGGGCCTTTACACGCATTTGTGGAATTGACCGGGGACACCCCTTTGTCCTTTTACTTAGTATGTCTTGTGATCCCTATCATCGCCGGGGCGGGATATTTGGGTGGTTATTACGGAATTTATCCCTTCGCTCGCATGTTGGGGAAAAGCTAGTGATTTATGTAATTCTTTAGAGAGGAACTGTAAGTCAACTACCTACCACCTAAAGGTAGTGGGCTTGCAAAAGCCCTAGTTGACTAGCCTAAGTCTTAA
>CALCRE010000183.1 GCA_937894465.1 uncultured Clostridia bacterium | reverse complement strand
GGTGAGGTCAATGGGGTAAGTAGATAAAAAATATTTAAGTTACATTGTAGTGTTAAAGAAAGAACAGTATATTATGTAATGTAAAATAAAAATAGTCGTTTTAGCCTTGGGTGCAGCCGTCAAGGTTGCGAATCTATTAGGGTGAAAGTCTCTTATCGTCAATTGGTCGATTCGGACGATGCATATTCAACGCGTGGGGTTGGTAACAACCTACGATGATGCTTGAAAGTAAAAGTCACGGCGGCCTACGGATAATAACGTAAGGTCGGAACAGTCTGTGTGGCGAGCAAATATTGAGGTCAGAAGGAATTAACGAATACTGCAGCCCCGAAAAGGCTTTCCTTCTGAAGCTGTTGAAGGAGTGAATGCATGTGCCGACCCACTAAGGCATTGGGGAAGGTAGTAGTCTTGCAGGAAGAAACGATCAAATGCACTGCAAGAACAGCCAGGGTATGGGTTCTGACATCTATAGAAAGATTTGCAGAGATAACGACGGGAAAGTCCTACTCCCGGTATTGTGGGCAGTAACCTTACAGAGATCCATTCAATAAGGCTAAATGCTGAATAGAATGGAAGGGTTTAGGATTGACGCATGAGGTTGTAGTAGCGATGAGGAGGAAGTAATGTTTCTCTATATTAAAGGCAAGTTGATATCATGAGAGGTAACACCTGTCATGAGCGAAGGACCTCTGGGCTCTTGGAGGTTCAAGTGCTGGAACAAGACAGAGAACTTGTTCACAACAGAAATGGACGCACAGCTAAGTAAACGCTAAGGAGTAATTTCGAAAACTCGTTACCAATAACGGTGTTTGTCAAGCTATATAAATAGCATCTAAGTATTGCGTACTTTGTTGTGACCGTGAAGCTGGATACGAACTGCTCTAATAATTTTTTACAATAAAGTTGGATTTACTACCGGACAAGGTTATCCCATTGAAATATAATGCAATCGGAAGTGTACCTATTGGTAAACTAACCGAATACATTATTGTGAGGTGTGTCAAAATGACTTGTAGTGAAGAGGTTGTTAAAGTTGAACAGGCTATGAAAGAAACTAAAAATGTACGAATGTATAAACGTTATCAAGTCATATTTCTAAAGTTAACCGGAAAAACTATCAGAGAGATTGCAAATACGGTAAAGGTTTCAGAAAGAACTGTTGATTATTATTGGGCGGCATACCGGGAAAAGGGATTGGAAGGCTTGGTACCTAAAAAGCCTACAGGTCAGCCCAAAAAACTAACCGACGACCAAGAGTTTGAGTTATTAGACCTTATTATCAACAACACTCCTGCAGGAGTCGGATTTCCTGCCAGTTATAACTGGAATGCAGGAATTATCCGTGAGTACGTCCTTAGAGAGTACAATGTCAAATACTCAATAAGAGGGATGACATTGGTGTTGCATCGTTTGGGACTCAGTTTCACCCGACCTACATACACATTAAAAAAAGCGGATCTTGAAAAGCAAGAAAAGTTTCGAGAAGATTTTGAAGAAATAAAAAAAAACTGATCTACGGAGAGATTGCCCATATAATCTTCCAAGATGAGTCAATGATCAGAGATTACCAAGCAATACACCAAACTTGGTTTTTAAGAGGGAAGCAAAAAGTTGTTCCGACTTACGGAAAGCATAGAGGGGTCAAGTTAATCGGTACTTTAGATTATGAAAGCGGAGAGGTGTTCTGTATCGAAGAAGAAAAATATGATGCCGAGGTCTTCTTAAAATTTTTAGGGGAACTTCTGGTAAAGTATCCTTCAGGGAAAATAGTCATGATCCTTGACAATTCGAGAATTCATCATGCAAAACTTATACAGCCGTTCCTTAATGAGAATAAAGACCGGCTGGAATTAGTTTTTCTACCTCCGTATAGCCCGAATCTAAATTTGATTGAAGGTTTTTGGAAGTGGCTAAAGGAAAGAGTAGTATATAATGTGTTCTATGGAACGGTAATAGAAATACGTAAAAATGTCAGGGAGTTCATCCAGTTTGCCAACGAAAACAGAATGCGGGAATGCGGTCATCCAAAGGCTCTGCTTGAGGATGTAAGTATGAATACCGCAAATTTTAAACGCTATTTATATAGTTGTCGTATTTTTATAAAATTATTTTTACGAGCATCCTGCTCATACTTATTCCACGGTTCGCTGGGCAATGAGTCTCTTGCGGCATGTGTTTGGGCATTGCCAGCGATCTTCGATGGTAGATGCCCGACAACAGCCTAACATGCTGCATACTCATCATCTAGCGACTTTCGCGGCATAAACATTCACGCCGATCTATTAACCATCACCAGTCTTTTCCCTTGTGGGGTTTAAAGTCACTGTTATAGGCAATCCTCAATTACGTGTTTTTCTTGTCCAACGCTCCGGATGAGCTGCTCTCGCTGCGTTGTAGACCTTTTCTCTTTTCTTCATAATTTTATATGCTGTTCCATTATGTCTTGCATTTGGTGTAATAAAATTTAAGCCACTGTGATAATGATCATTATTATACTATCCTACAAAACCCTTTACCCTTTACCCTTTACCCTTTGCCCATCCTCTAGTAAAATTAACAATACTTATTGACATTGTAGTTTTATGGTATACAATGGTAGATATAAGGAAATCGATAAATAAAAAATATCGACATAAGCTCGACGATGAAATTTTAATAAAGACATCTTGGTACAGCACCTTAGTATAAAAATTCATGTTGATTTTATGCTTATTCTAAGGAGGGTACACAGTGTATGAAGAATAATAATAAAACAAAAATAATTATTCTTATTGTATTTATTCTATTGGCAGTAGGCATAACTGTTTGTTTCCACAAAACAAATTTGAAACCCGATGAGTTTGTTCTGGAATATTTACAAATAAGGTATGAAATAGTCGACAACTCTTTAAAATTATAGTGAATTATCAGGGTTATAAGCCTGAATGCAACATCTGCGTTATAACCTTGGATTATAAATAAAGGAGTAATTGCATTATGAAAAAACAATAGCGGCATTATTGGTAGCAATGATTTTGTTAATATCGACAAATTCAGTGCTGGCTTATACAGGGCCATGTGATATTTGTGGAAGCGAAAATGGGTGGTATGTATGCTATCGTAGATACTATGATACATATTTTTGCAACGAGACTGGATGTAACGGAAAGTTTTGGTGGTGCTATACAGATTGGCGTTGCGAAAACGGTCATGGAACTTGGCTTAGCGGTGCACATGCGCATGCTTCATATGAACACACTTGCACAATGTATACAAACATAGTCGGGTGTCCCTACTAGAAACATAAACTTGTCCCTCGTTGCTTCAGGCGGCTATGGGGGACGAGTTCCCATACAGTAAACGCTATGGTCATAACGAGCATTCCTGCAATGATCTTTAATGCACTTAGAAAAAAGAAGACTGCACCTGTAGAATGTAATTGTAGCAGTTTGTTAGAAATGCCGGTAACTTTCATACATTAAGGTCGCTTCACAATGTTTAGAAAAGCTAATTACCTACGGAAAAATTACTGATTGATCTTTCATTATCAGTGGTGAGCTGTTAGCTGGCAGAAACATTTTTAAAGGAAGATATATAAGCTTATTTAATTCAGGAGCAGAACAGATATAGTGCCAGGAGGGATGTTACCAGAGTCAGCTTCTAAGAATACGCGAGAGTACGAGAGAATAAGATAGTTAATAAAAGGAGGATAGAGTATGAATAAAGAATTTGGAATTGTAACATTTTTCTGTCTCATGTTGTTTATAGTAGGTTGTCAGGTTGCGAATGTAGATTCAGATAATGAGATTATACCCGGAGTCGATATGACCATTGAAAATCCTTTGGACCTACGGAAAATTTATATTGCAAGGCCAAGTGTCATACAACGACCCACTACGGCTTTTTTACCGCGAACATATAGCGCACAACTGGAGATTATCGAAGAGGTAAATAAAATACTCGAAGAAAAAATTAATACGGTCATTGATATCGAATATATTCCGTATGAATACAGAGATGAAGAGATATTAACAAAGCTATATGCAAACGATAATATAGATATTATCGATTATCCGTCAAAAATTCCGGAGCCATACATCAAGGATCTGAATATAGCAGATTTGACGGATATCTTGCCGGTATATTATCCGGAATTGTTTGAAGACGGCATCGACTTAAGTAATACCTATAATAACGGTAGGATATATGATTTTCCCACTATCATTGCAAGAGCTTTCCGAGATCGTCTTTGTCTTATTATAGACAGAGAGTTTTACGAATCCGCTGGTAGCCCTTCTGTTAAAACAATTGAGGATATTATTTCTTTGTATGAATTTGGAGTCGAACATAAAAATAAAGAGGGTCTAAGTTTTTTAGATGCAAATGTCAATCGGTATTTTTTATGTCCGTTCCCTTTCATTCTGGAACTTTATGTTCAAAGAAACGGTTATACTTTATTGTCATACAGTGACTTTTATGCTGAAAAAGATGGTGATATTATCGATTTATTAGAAACCGACATAATAGAGGACTGCTATAATTCTTTAGCCTATTTAAACAGTAAAAATGCTATTTCAAGTAATCGCGTGGATCGAGTTAATTGGTTACCTATACCTACAAATAAGTTTCCAGGACTGAGTATGGCATTAGAATCATTTAACACATTATCATTTTATTCTATGGGAGAACCCTATGAATTCAACCGTTTATACACGTCTATGTTCATAGGAGACTATGAGCCCTACTCTTTTAAAGAATTAAATTCAAGGAGGTTGACCATTTGTAATAACGGCAATGCCGATCGATCAGTTATTGCGTTACGATTATTGTATGAAGACAGAGAGTTAAACCGATTACTTACATACGGCGTAGAAGGAAAGCACTACCGATTTGTTGACGGTCACATTGAAGATTTATGGAATGAGGCGGGAAGCGTTAAGAATTGGTGGCTTTCAATTATCAACAATCAGCATTTTGTTTCAATGATCTATTCACCGGAAGGCTCAGAACAATATGTTCAAAACCTATATAATTCTCCTAAGCAAATTTTTCCCGGAGTGGATAATAGTAAACTGAATTATACGTCTATCATAAAAAATAACAAAGAAATGTATGAAATCATATCACAAAGATCAGAGATTTATTGGACATTATTTACATATGAACAAGTCACCTCTAAAGGAATCACATATAATGACATTATATACAACTTAGATAAAGAGGAGCAACGCACACTTTATGATTTTATCAAAGAATATATTGACAGACTAAAAAATAAATGAAGAAGGAAAAGTACTACCGTTTATATCTTATAGTAATAATAATGCATGGTAAAATGGTAAAACTCAATGGTATGAGGGGGCAATATCAATGTGTTCTGATAGATGACACGAAAACGGCTGAAGCCATGTTGGAGAGAATAGAAATATGCGGTGAAATCAGGAGTTACGGCAAGCTCTTGAACCGACAAGAACTGTTTGGAGTAGGTGGGAAAGTTATTGAAAGCAGGAGGTTTGAAACATGATGTAGTAAATAAGAATAAAAAGTGCATAGCAAATAAACCATTCACAGCTACGGAATGGAAACTACTGGATGATTGTTAAGTCGGGATATTAAGAGGTTATAGTAGAGCCATCCGTTATGGTATAACCTCTTTTCCTGAGAAACTCCAGGTGGTTAGAATCTTTGATTTCTTAACAGGACAACCAGCTTGCTTAAAATGTTCCAGATAACGGTCAGGAGCATTTTGCAGACTGCTATAATAGCATTTTTATGACCCCGGCGGGCTTTGATTCTGCGGTATGTTTCTTTAAACTCAGGATGATTTTTCGATCTTAGAAGCCCGTTGGCAATCTGAGCCCATTTTTTCAATAAACAACATCGCTGCCTGAAAGAACCGGAATAAAAGAAGCGGATGAGATGAAGTAGGCTGTATTAGAAGGAGATAAAATATGATAAAAAAAAGGTTCTTATGTTCATTTGTTGTATTATACTTGTTTTCACGGGATGTCAAGGAGAAAATAAGGATTCAGATGTTACTGCTATACCCGGAGTCAATATGACCGGTGAGAATCCTCTTGACCTTAGAAAGATCCATATAAAAAGGCCCGGTGCCATCAGAACACCATCTACTGATTTTTTGCCGCGTACATACGATATGGAAATGGAGATCATAGAAGAAGTAAATAAAATACTTGAAGAAAAAATCAACACAATCATTGATATTGAGTATATCCCGGTTTCGATGTTCAACACGGGAGAAATATTGACAAAGCTTTATTCCAACGACAATGTGGATGTGATTGATTACATGCCTGCAGATTTAGAATCTTATATCCAGGATCTGAACATTGCTGATTTGACCGATATCCTGCCCATCTATTATCCTGAATTGTTTGAACCCGGCATTAACTTAAACAGTATCTATACGGATGGTCGAATTTATGCATTTCCGGTTATCGCAGCCGGCCCTTTCCAAGAACCGATTTGTCTTATAGTCGATCGGGAATTTTACAAATCCGCAGGGAGTCCTTCTGTGAAAACAGTGGAAGATGTCATTGCTTTGTACAATTATGGTGTGGAATATGAAAATGAGGATGGGGTTCGTTTTTTAGGTGGGGAAAATGTCAATCGCTATTTCTTTTGCCCCTTTCCTAACTTTATAAGACTCTACCTTCAAAGCAATGATTATACTTTGCTATCCAATGTCTATTTATATGCAGAAAAGGATGATGAAATCATCGACTTGTTTGAAACGGACATTTTAGAAGACTGCTATTCGAACTTAGCCTATATGTATAGTAAAGATGCATTGAATCAAGGGAACTTCTTTTTTGGACAATGGCCTCCAAACCCCCAAAGCAAACAACCCGGGTTAAGTATGGCCCTTACTAATAATATTGAAATTGAGAATTTCCAGATCAGGGATCATGATGAATTCAACCGATTGTATCAAGTCATGTTCATCGGTGATTATGAGATCTATCCAAATAGATTCGCAAATCGAAGGTTCATCATTTGCGATAACGGCAATGCGGATCGAGCAGTTATTGCACTGCGATTCATGGTTGAAGATCCGAATCTCAACCGATTGCTTACCTACGGAATAGAAGATCAACATTATAAATTTGTTGAAGGCCGCATTGAAAGCATTAGGAACGAGGATGGGTTGATCGCTTACAATTGGTGGAATTCAATCATTAACAAGAAACATTTTGTTCCATTGATCTTTTCACCGGAAGGGACCGAAAAATACATACGAGATCTTTACGATCAAACGAGGCAACTGATTCCCGGAGTGACTAACGGTAAACTGGTATCTATAATAAATCAAAAGAATAATATTAAGGAAACGGCAGACATTATGTCGAAGAGAAAAGAAGTTTACGGTGAGTTCCAAACCTTTGAAAATGTGCTTTCCAAGGGGATAACATATGACGAAATGATCAGCAACATACACCGGGAAGAGCAAAGCGAATTACTGGATCGCATTAAAGCTGATCTTGAAGAATTAAAGCAATTGAAATAAAACAACCATTTTTTCAATAAACAACATCGCTGCCTGAAAGAACCGGAATAAAAGAAGCGGATGAGATTAAGTAGGCCGTAGTGGAAGGAGACAAAACATGTTAAGAAAAAAAGTTCTTATGTTTATTTGTTGTTTTATTCTTGTTTTCACAGGATGTCAAGGAGAAAATAAGGATGCGGATGTTGCGGCTATACCGGGAGTCAATATGACCGGTGAGAATCCTCTTGACCTTAGAAAGATTTATATAAAAAGACCCGGTTCCATCAGAACACCGTCTACTGATTTTTTGCCGCGT
>CALCRE010000182.1 GCA_937894465.1 uncultured Clostridia bacterium | reverse complement strand
TAGCCCAAGAAATCTTGAATGCATGCCACAATATCCAAACCGGATTCACTCAAGCCGCATGCATTCAAGATTTCTTGGGCTACTGCAATTTCCTTCACCGGATCCCCCGCCACCGACACTCTTATGGTGTCTCCAATGCCTTGTAACAACAAAGCACCAAGCCCCACCGCCGACTTCACCGATGCTGACAAAAATGTTCCGGCTTCAGTCACACCGATGTGCAAAGGATAGTCAAATTGCTCCGAAGCGTATTCATTTGCTTTTTTATTCAGGATTACATCCGAAGCTTTTATGGATAAAACCAAATCATAAAACCCCATGTTCTCCATCATGGTCACATATCTGCCCAAAGATTCCACCATGGCTTCCGGAGTCACCTTGTCATATTTTTTTAAAAGATCTTTCTCAAGAGAACCGGAGTTCACCCCGATTCGAATGGGAATACCGTATTGGCCTGCGGTATCCGCTACATATTTGACTTTTTCCACTCCCCCGATATTACCCGGGTTAATACGGATTTTGTCAGCACCGTTTTCAATGGCGCTGACAGCCAATCTGTAATCAAAGTGGATGTCGGCTATAAGGGGTAGGGATACTTGCTTTTTGATTTCACCGAATGCCACAGCGCTTTCATGATCCGGTACCGTGATCCGGACGGCTTTACATCCGGCGTCTTGTAAACGTTGCACCTGACTGACCGTGGCATGGATATCCACGGTTCTTGTGTTGGTCATGGATTGAATCAAAACCTTGTGATGGCCCCCGATCCGTTCTTCCCCTATTTTTATTTCCTTCTTTATTTTTTTTTCTATCATAATATCTCTAATCTTTATATTCATCGATTGCCCAGCAATCGCATAATGTCATTGTACACAGTAAAAATCATCAAAGAAATTAGCAATACGAATCCGATCATAGAAATCATGGCTTCCCTCTCTTGAGGAATGGGTTTTTTCCTCAAGCCTTCAATCAAAAGGATCACAAGCTTGCTTCCATCTAGCGCAGGCATGGGCAATAAATTCATCACACCCAAATTGACGCTAATGACAGCTATGGTATTGAGCAATGATTGAAGCGCGATCAACACGGAAGGTTGTCTAGCCACGGAACCGATGGTGGAAATGATCCCTACCGGACCCATTACATCTTTCAAGGATACCTTTCCGGAAATCAACCATCCGAGAGATAAATAGACGCTGCGTACATTGGAGAATGTATATCGCCATGCATTTCCTATGGTTTTGAAGAATCCACCTTTTGCAGTCTTGAAATAGAACCCGGGCAGATACATCTCCGGAGTGGTTTCAAGATAGGGCTTTATACTCATGGTGACTGTTTGATTGTTACGAATGACTTTTACTTCTACTTCATCTCCCTTTCCTGTGTCCATGACGGCAGCAATGTCCTTCCGATCCTTGATGGGATTTCCGTCTATTTCCACAATGCGGTCCCCGCTTTGCAAGCCTGCTCGCTTTGCACCGGTTTCAGTGTTAACACTGTCAACCACTGTGGATTCAAGTCCACTGTTAGCGCGAGGTACAAACCCTAATAAATAGCGCTTTGCTTCAGGGTAATGAACAGGCTGGAACGTTGCCGTATCGCTTTGGTTATTACGTTCATATTCTATGGTCACCGGTTTATCGTTGGCCGCATACATGTAAACATTCAAATCAAGGGCGTGACGAATTTTCTTGCCGTTGTATTCCTTGACCATGTCCCCTTCCCTCAACCCTGCTTGATAAGCACCGGAGGCTTCATCCAAAGATCCGATCTCATTGGTAATATATCCGGTTGAAAAGAATGTCAACGTAAAAATTAATAAGGCAACAACAATATTGGCAAATGATCCTGCAAAAGCAACAATAGCCCTTTGCCAAACCGGCTTGTTGCAAAACGCTCTGTCGTCTTGAGATTCTTCTTCCTCTCCTTCCATAGCCACAAAGGCGCCCATGGGAATCAGCCTCAATGTGTATAAGGTTTCACCTTTTTTAAATTGAAACAATTTGGGTCCCATGAATATGGAGAATTCCTTTACTTTTATCTTACACGCTTTTGCAGCGATAAAATGTCCAAATTCGTGTATGAACATGATCACACTAATGGCAATTAAACCGATTAATATTTGCATACATTCCTCCTGCCGTTAATTCTAACTGTAATTAAACTATTGTATACATATGCTTGTATTTTTTGTTCATGATTTTCATTTAAAAATACCTTTTTTGATGCATTCAATGGTATATATTTTACTTGTTTGCACCATTTCAACAATCTCTTCCAAGGATTCGGGTTTTGATCTTGGAAATTCGTCTATCACGGTACGGATCACCCTGTAGATGTCCAAAAAGTCAATTTGTCCGCGGATAAAACAATCTACCGCAGTATCGTTTGCCGAATTCAATATGATTCGCATGTTGTATTCATCCTCTGCCGCCTCGTAAGCAAGCTTCAAGCAACCGAAGGTCTCAACATCCGGCTGAAGAAAGGTCAAAGCCGACAAATCAAACAAATCCATTTTTTTAAAACTGCTTTCCACCCTATTTGGCCAAGTCAAGGCATATTGGATGGGAAGGCGCATATCCGGCAATCCCATTTGGGCGATTACCGAGCCGTCGATAAATTCTACCGCAGAATGGATGATGCTTTGGGGATGAATCACCGTTTTAATATTTTTCGCATCCATATGAAACAAAAACTTTGCTTCTATAACTTCAAATCCTTTATTCATCAACGTAGCACTGTCCACTGTTATTTTTGACCCCATCTTCCAGTTCGGATGCGACAACGCTTGCTGTAAAGTGACATTTTCAAGTTCTGCTTTAGTCTTTCCTAAAAACGCACCTCCGGATGCCGTTAAAAGGATTTTGGTAACTTCCTTCGGATTTGATTTGCCAATACATTGAAAAATGGCGGAATGTTCACTGTCCACAGGTAAAATGTTCACATGATGCTCTTGTGCCAAAGGCATAATCACGTCCCCGGCGGTTACTAATGTTTCCTTGTTTGCAAGGCAAACATCTTTCCCGGCTTTTATGGCGGAAACCACCGGGAGAAGACCATCGATCCCAACAATACCTGCAACCACACGTTGGCTCTTCGGATGAGTGGCTATTTGACAAACCCCTTCCAATCCGCTTAACACCTTCACAGGTGTATCCGCCAAAAGGATCTTTAATTCCTTTGCTTTTTGGGTGTCGAATAATGCCACAAATTCCGGTTTGAATTTCCTGGCTTGCTCTTCAAGCAATCGAACATTTTTACCGGCTGCCAATGCATTAACCTTAATCCCTAAATTTTCCACAACATCCAATGTTTGTTGCCCGATGGAACCCGTCGAACCTAATATAGAAATGTTTTGTATCAATACTTCACCTCAAACCATCAAAATGATGAACATATATACCATAGGCGTCACATAAAGGACGCTGTCAAACCGATCCAAAATTCCACCGTGACCGGGCATGATTTTACCGAAGTCCTTAATGTCCAGATATCGCTTGATGCATGATGCGAACCAGTCTCCCACCTGTGACACAAAACCCAAGGCGGCACCTAGTAGCAAATACCAAGCCCAATGGATGGAAACACCTTTGGTTTGCATCCATATGCCATAAATGACAATAGCCAATATACAACCTAAAATTCCACCGACAAATCCCTCCACAGTCTTTTTAGCACTGATTTTCGGTAGTATTTTACGGGTTCCAAAAAATGTTCCTGTAAAATATGCTGATATATCCGTGATCCAAGCACCTAAGAAGACCAGCCAAATCAGGTAGAATCCGTGTTGCTCGCTTCTGATCCGTACAATAAGGCTCAAGGGCAAAAGGATATATAGCAGACCGAATATAGAGATTGCCACGTCGGCAAAATGGTATTTCATATTTGAAAAAACACACGCACTTGTACAAGCAACAACGGTCAAAATGATCCAAACGACGATGCAAGCGTCCTTGTTGACACCAAGTGTATGTAGCGGGTATAGCATGGACACCCACAAAGGTACGGCTGATAAAACCGATATCAAAATCGGCCATGGAGACATTTTATATTCTTTTGATCGAACCGAACTAAAGTATTCAATAACAGCGATCAAAGCCACAAAAGTTACGCCAATCAAAAATACCCAAACCGGTGCAAACATGGCAAGGAACAAAATAGCCAAAGCGACAACAGAGCTAATAATTCTTGTTTTCATTGCTTATGCCTCCATATCTTCTATCTCTTTTTTCGTAATCCTCTAAAGCCTTTTCTAATTGTTTCCTGTCAAAGTCAGGCCATAAAACATCAGAATACCAAAATTCCGAATAAGCAGCCTGCCATAAATAAAAATTGCTTATTCTCTTTTCACCGGAAGGCCTTATAATCATATCCGGCTCCGGTACATCCGGCAGATACATATAACTTGAAAACAATGATTGATCAATATCACCAGGTTTCAACCTGTTCTCCGATACATCCTGAGCAATTCGTTTTACAGCATGTACAATTTCGTCTTTTCCACCGTAGTTCAAAGCTATTATCAATTGTGTACCTTTGATGTTTTTTGTTTTTTCCATAATTCGATCGATTTCACTTAAAATATCTTCCGGCAAACCCTCCCGAGACATAGCGAACCGTATACGGATATTGTTTTCTGCGATTTCTTTGTCGGCAGATCTAATAAATTCGCGAAGCAAATTCAGCAAACCGGCAACTTCTTCTTTGGGTCTTGACCAATTTTCTGTAGACAATGCAAAAACAGACACATATTGAATACCGATTTCACTGCAGTCTTTGGCGATTCTTTTTAATGTGTAGGATCCTTCCCGGTGCCCCATATTTCTAGGCAAGCCTCTTTTTTTAGCCCAGCGACCATTCCCGTCCATGATAAAAGCGATATGCCTTGGCAATCTTCGATCCGATACTATTTGCTTATTTTTTTTTCTAAATATATTATTCATTGCTCTACCTAAAATAGAAATTTCCCTTACATCGAAATCAACTCTATGGTTTATTATATCAAAATCCCTTCCTTGATCATAGACAATTAACTGAAAAAATATACAAATGCCTTCCACTGCCTTCCACTCATCATCTTTTACCATCATCTACATAGATTCGTACTGTATTTAGAATTTTTAATAAAAATAACTCTAGTTAACTCAATTTGGGTGCGGAATGGGGGTATTCGGTTCGGTGTTTGTTTTGAATAATGAAACAGAAGACCAATCCGACCACAACGCACCGTCATATGTACGAACTTGCCATTCGTATATACTATCCATCAAGAACGTGTCAGGCTCAAATGTATGGAATACAGTTGTGTCGATTGCTTGAGATGCTCCAATCGGTTCGATGCTTGTCCAGGAAGACGTGCCATGCTGTCGGTATGAATTTCATATGCGTTCAAAGAATCGCCGTCCGTATCAGTGTAGTAGAATGAAAAAACATTACCTTCGTCAGTGTATACAATGTTCTCAACACCGCTAGGTGACAGCGATGTAGGTATTGTCAGCTTGAAGTTCTTCCTTATGTAATCTATTTCGAGACGTGCATAGGTATTACTCACTTTTCCATCATACAATATTTCCAAGTACTGTGCATAACCTGCATAACCTTAGCCATTACAGCTTTTCTATGGGGCACAAGACGGCTGTTTTTTTAGTTTTGGCCAATAAAATATTGGTCTCAAACGGAGCCGGTATTTTAACCATAATCGAGATGATATGAGTGAAGTGAAGTTATTTTTATATGATCATGCAATCAGCGGCATTGACTTTCCGAACAATAACAACTAGCTTTCTCATATTAAATTGACCGGCAGAATCCAAACATTATCAGTCAATGGTAATCGTTGTTTTGCAAGACAGATCACCGCACCTGCTCCAATTTGTTTTATCGGTATTTCATTGAGACATCGAAAAGCATTTATCATTGATTTTTTGGGATCGCCGGTAGTCTTAATTTCTACCGGGTGTAGTATATCACCTTCCTCAATCAACAAACGAATTTCATTTTTGTCTTTATCGCAATAATAATATACCGGAGGTCTTACAATCACATCATTATAATAGCTTTTGAGCACCTCTGCAAAAACAAAGCTTTCCAATATATGTCCCCATATAGCACCATTAATCAGTTGGTTAACACAATAACCGGTTTTCTATTATTTTGTCATTTTTGTAGGTATGATTATGGGTTCATCATAATTTGATCTATGACATATTTCCCGTCATCCGGTTTAAAGCCGTTCATAAACTCATGGATCGCATCATTATCGCTCTTAAACAATTCATAGATATTATTGTATGAACGGGTTCTCTCTTTCATAACCTCATCGAAATAAGAATCGCTTTCTCGAATATTCTTTACTGTTTCTCTTATGATTTGCTCATCCCGGTTTTGTTCCATCATTTTTCTGTTCGTGTCTTGAGCAGCTAGATATCCTTCCATAAATTCACCCCATAGGCTAAAGTCATGAGCAAGCTTCGGTTCTATAAAAGGATTTTCAAACTTGTACGACATTTGAGAATGACCATACAAGTTATTAAGTTCCAATCCGGATGGCGTGTTTACATAATCCGTATCTTCAATCCCATATCGAAACAATGTGTACAGCTCTTTGTCATAATTCAAGCAATACAAAAAGTACAAAGACGCCTCTATTTCATCACTTAAAGAACTGATAAAATACCTGGCTTTGTATGTAATTTTACCGGTTGGTGCATTTGTATTGATTGGCATTATATAATAATTTTCATTAAACTGTTTCGTGTTGTAGAAAATTTTCTCACGAAAAGTATAGTAAGGGACAAGCTCCACAACTGAAGGTACGGACATTTACTTCTTCAGAACCGAATATTTTTATGCCATATTCAAATGCTTCTTGGAAATGTTCAGTTTCTTCAAAAAGAACAGGTTGGTTTTCATATAAAATAATACTGTATT
>CALCRE010000181.1 GCA_937894465.1 uncultured Clostridia bacterium | reverse complement strand
AAATTAATGTTTCTCGTGCTCTAGCAATAAAAAAACAAGTTACTTATGATACCAAGGAAAACCGGTTGACCAAGTATATTTTGCAGTCGACAATAAAGAAGCTGGAGAGGTTTAAACGCAACTATCTGCGTCTTCACCGCAAAGAGGATATAGAAGTTATTAAGAAGATTGATGAAATGATAAAAGGACTTAATAGGCGTAATAACAATACTTTTCTAGCGAATGTCAGTATATATGAAGCATCCTTTGGGATGTCCTTAGTATTTTCTATGGCATCAGGATATAGGGATCTATATAAATACTATTTGATGCTTCAACGAGGGCTTTCAATTAGCGGAGATGTGTTTGATATCTCGGTTAAGGATCTTGCCCTACTTTACGAATATTGGTGCTTTATTAAACTCAACAGACTTATGAAGGATCGCTATGAGCTGGTTTCGCAGGATATCATCAAAGTTCAAGGAAACGGCATATTTGTATCATTAATCAAAGGTAAGGCATCTAGTGTTAAATACCGTAATACGGAAAACGGCGAAACAATCACGCTATCCTATAACCCTAAAGCAATTGATGTGCCCACTGTCGCACAGCGCCCAGATAATGTGCTTACGCTAGAGAAGAAAGGCGCCGATATACAGTACGAGTATATCTTTGACGCAAAATATCGCATAAACCCAGCAGTTCCCGGAACGGATTACTATAACACGATTTCACACAGACCTGGTCCGGAAGTCGACGATATCAACACCATGCATCGGTACCGTGACGCTATTGTATATCAGAAAGATGTATTGCCATTTGAGCGCACCATGTTCGGTGCTTATGTTCTTTTTCCTTACAACAATGAAGAAGAGTACAAAAATCATCGGTTCTATGAAAGTATCAGCAAGGTCAATATCGGTGGTCTTCCTTTTTTACCTTCCACTCTTGGTCTTGTAACTGACATGTTGGATGAGCTAATTTCCGACTCTCCGACATCCGCTTTTGAACGTGCTACACTACCTAGAGGTATCGAAGAAAAACTTGCCAAGACCGATTGGTCTGTTCGTGATGTTCTGGTGGGAACATTGAGCAGTAAAGAGCAGTTGAATACATGTTTGGAACACAAATTTTATCACTTACCTACGAAGCATATTAATGAAACTAATTTTCCAATTCGTTATGTGGCCATTTATCAGTCAGGCAGAAAGTTTGGAGCTGATTCAGGTCTCCAATACTATGGTGAAGTTACAAAATGTATTCCTGTTAAACGATACGAAATAATTGAGATCCCAAAAGATTCCGACGAAATGTATTATCGCTTTGAAATAAAGATGTGGAAAAAGCTTGCTAAGCCGATTGCCCAAAAAGAAGTTAGTTTTGTTAAACATTTTACAAACATCTTTTTAATTGAACATAGCACAGAAATGCCTGAACTTTGGTTAGGTTCTGAAGAGCAGTATCGGTTATATACGGAACTTAAGAGGGCTGTAAACAGCACAATAATTAATGATGACAGTTATGACTTAGGTTTTAAATTTAATAACTCTCTGGTTTTATTTGAAGACGGTAAGATTCGTGTCTACAAGGATAAGAGAGTCTGTGCCGAGTATGAGATTAAGGAGTTTACGAAAAGTCCAAATGCTGTATTCCGAAGAATGATGAAGGAAGTCAATAGACACGATGTTTAGTCCATGTAAACAATAGAGTTACGAATTTATGCTTGTACAGTAAATGCAGTAGCCGCATTTTTTGCTTCGTCTGCGTGGGGGATTTGCTTTTCATAATACATATACCAGATAAACATCAGTGTTCCCCGTAATGCTGCGGAAAGCGTGATGCCTAGCCACAAGCCATTGAGTCCCATCCATTGGGCTAGTCCCCAACAAAGGAAAGGTCGGATTAAATTGGCGGAAATGCTGCATATGCTAGGAGGCAATGTACGTCCTAGCCCTCTGAATGTGCCGGAACTTGCACCTTCTAGAGCCATGAACACTTGACATATTGCTAAAATACGAAGATAAGTCTGACCCATATCCAGGATTTCAGCCGGTTCACGTAGGAAAAGAGAAAAAAGAATTCTTCCTCCGAATACTAGAATAAATGTGACAAATATTTCCCAAGCAAGCAATGTTCCTAATGAAATGCGGAAACCTCGACGTATACGTTTCCATTGGCCTGCTCCATAATTTTGACCGGTAAAAGCAGCAACAGCGGATGAAAAACCCCCACCAATCAGCCATGAAAGGGATTCAATTTGACTGCCTACTCGTTGCACGGCAACGGCAGTTTCTCCATACCATGCTGATACCATGGCGGTAACCACCATAGCTAATGCTGTAAAAGCTCCACTTTCCACCGCAACCGGAAGGGACCAACGAAAGATTTGACGAACTCTTTCGATTTTCATGCTCCCGAGGATTATAAAATGTTCAAAAGGTCTTTTGGCATGGCTTTTTGAAAAACGTACAAACAAAATACAAACAATGATTTGTGCAATGATTGTGGCGATGGCGGCACCTTTTATACCCCAACCAAAAACAAGTATCATTAAAGGATCTAGTATCATGTTTACTACGAGACCGACGGCATTTGCACGAAAACTAAGCCGTGAATTTCCGGCGCCGTTGAATGACCCGGTAATGGCGGCTGAAACATATGTGAAGGGAATTCCTATTCCTGTAATGCGTAGGTAGTCTATGGTGTACCCGAACACAATCGGTTCATTGACTTGTAACAAAGAAACCAAAGGCCCTGTAAACAAAATCAATATGAGCCCGTAAAGACTTCCAAGTAACAATGCGATCCGTGTAGACTCTTCGGCGTACCCTTGCGCCTTACCGATATCACCTCTTCCTAAGTTTTGTGATGTGCCGATTTCCGAACCGATCCGCCCGATCATCAACAAAGCCATACCCAACCAAAGGAACATGCCGGCCAAGCCACTGGCAGCAACCGCCATGACAGAGTCTTTCATGCGTCCTAACCAAAACATATCCGTAAGGTTATATGTCATTTGCAACAGTTGGGTACCCATGATAGGGACTGCAACATGCAATATCTTTTTAAATATCGGACCTTGGGTCAAATCACCCTGATTTGCTGTCATTCTTAAACCATCCTTCTTTCTCTCGGCAAGTTCCATTATGCATAACAGGATTAACGCCGTCAAGCATTTTCTCTATATCAATGTTTTCTATTGCTTTGTGAAATAGTAATGGAAAGATCTGTTTATATGATATAATGGGGATAATTTCAATGTGAGGGTAGTAAAATGAGTAATCAAATCGACACATCAACAGAACAAATTAAAAGTAACATTTCATTTGATTTTTCAACCATCCAAGGTATTCGTTGGATCAATCCGATGGAATCACAGGATATCAGAATGAAAGGTTTTCCTTGGATAAAAGAAGATAAGGTTTATCGAAGACTACCGGTAGGTGTAAAGGAACAATTAAGAGCACCGGTGGATTCATTATCTAACAACACAGCAGGAGGACAAATTCACTTTACAACCGACTCGAAGCGTTTATACATCGCTGTAAAGCTTGCAGGAAAAGCGAACATGTATCATATGCCGGCAACCGGGCAATGTGGCTTCGACCTTTATGTAGGAAACCAAGAGGAAGTTCGATACTACAAGACCACTCGATTTGGTCTGTCACAGGATTCTTATGTTGTAGAAATGTTTAATTTCGTAAATGATAAAACACGTACTGTTGTCCTTAATTTTCCGTTATACATTGGGGTTCAACATGTACTGGTCGGTATTGATGAACAAGCGGTTGTGGGTAAGTCAAACTTTTTACAACCTGGCAAAAAGGCTGTATTTTACGGCACATCAATCACACAAGGGGGATGTGCTTCAAGACCGGGTATGGTTTATACCAATATACTGAGCAGAACATTAAGAGCAGAATGTGTCAACTTGGGCTTTTCGGGAAATGGACAAGGAGATGCCATTGTTGCCGAATGTATGGCTCAAATTGATGCATCTTGTTATGTGCTGGACTATGTTGCAAATTGCACTGTGGATATGTATAAAGAAACATTACCGGTTTTCATGAAAATTTTAAAGGATGCAAAACCGGATATTCCGTTATTTGTGATTTCGGGATTAAAGAAAGCCGCTCATTATTTTAAGGATGATTTGGGGCAGGATCCCAATCAGCCGGATGTGATTAAAGATTATACCTTGGAAACCATAGAGCAATTGAAAAAGCAAGGTTATGAAAACCTACACTTTATCGACGGTAAAATGCTGTGCGGGGAGGATTTTGAGGAAACCACCGTAGATACGTCCCATCCTACTGATTTGGGCTTTTACTTTATGGCAAAGAGCCTATATCCCATTTTGAAAGATTATGTTTAACGGAGGATTGTAGGTCAACTACCCACCACCTAAAGGTAGTGGGCTTGCAAAAGCCCTAGTTGACTAGCCTAAGTCTTAACTGACTACGTTACTCAAGAATATATAGGCACCCGCGGATGTCAGTCCTAGTCTTCGGCACTGCGGCAAGCGATTAAACAGTTCTGATGGGTAAGAACAGTGTTGCTTGCACCAAACCTTGGGATAACATTGGCGAAGGACAGCCTACCGGTTTGGTGGTTCCGGGATAGACTTAACTATCGTAAAAACCACCGACTATAAGAAGGAGGATGGCACTTCCTCCCACCGCCTAAAGGTGATGGGTTTCCGTGCCTAGTATTATATGAAAGAGGATTTATGCCAATGAACGAAAAAGTAAAGGACATTGCAGCAAGGATTAAGGGCTTAAGGTTGATCGAAGGATTATCTTCCGAGGATGTTGCCAAATCCATCGGACTGGATGTTCAAGAATACATGAAATATGAAAATGGTGAAGATGATATGCCCATCAGTATGCTGTATGCCGTATCTGATTTTTACCATGTGGATTTGACCGAAATCTTAACCGGTGTGTCTCCAAAACTGCGGGATGTGTGCTATGTAAAAAAAGGAGAGGGTTTAAAAGTTGAGCGCTATGATCAATACGACTTTCAAAGCCTTGCCTATAAATATGCAAACCGGAAAATAGAACCTTTGCTTGTCACATTGAATCCGGATAACCAACCGGAGTTGGTGACCCACAAAGGACAGGAGTTCAACTACTGCCTTGAAGGATTGGTAAAAGTGGTTGTGGGGGATTCGGCATATGTATTGTCCCCGGGTGATTCTTTGTATTTCAACCCTATGATCCCTCATAAAATGGTTACCATTGATGACAAACCGGCTAAGTATATAACCGTTATTTTGCTGTAATTGACATATAAATTTTAGATAAAGGAGGAACTGCCCTTGTATTTGCGTAAATACGAGAAGCGGTGAAGACATCAAGTGAACTTAGCATATCGATTTTTAGAGAAAACCGACTTTCAATCCTATGAGGATTTTTGTGAAAACTTAAAGATAAAGACACCGGAGAATTTTAATTTTGCATATGATGTGATGGATGAATATGCAAGATTGGAGCCGGATCGTTTAGCATTGATTTGGTGTAATGACGATAATGAAGAACGATTCATTACATTCGGAGAAATGAAAAAATATTCCGATCAAGCCGCTAACATGTTTAAAGAACAGGGAATAAAAAAAGGCGATAAGGTCATGTTGATCTTACGTCGTAGATATGAATTCTATTTTGCCATTTTTGGCCTATCAAAAATAGGTGCAGTATATATTCCTTCCACGGATCAGCTCACCGAAAAAGATATCATTTATCGGAACAATGCAGGCGGAATTAAAATGATCGTAGCATATAACCGTCCGGATATTATAAAACACGTGGAAAACTCCTTGGAAGAATCAGCCACCATCGAAAAGATTATGTTAGTGGGAGGCAAAAGGCAAGGTTGGTTGGATTACGACTCCTTGATGGAGAATGCATCGGAGGAATGGACAAGGCCTTCCGGGGAAGACAATACAAAAAACGATGACATGATGCTCATTTATTTTACGTCCGGAACCACCTCCATGCCCAAAATGACCCTCCACGATTACACATACCCCTTAGGCCATCTTGTAAACGCAAAGTATTGGCAAAGAGTGGTGGACGGGGGTGTACATTTAACCGTGGCTGATTCCGGTTGGGCAAAGTTTGCATGGGGCAAATTGTACGGCCAATGGATTTGCGGTGTGGTGATGTTTTTGTATGACATGGAGAGATTCGATCCGGATCATTTGTTAAAGAAATTAGAACAATACCGCATCGAAACATTTTGTGCACCGCCTACCATTTATCGGTTCATGTTGCAACAAGAAATGGATCAATATGATCTTTCATCCTTGGTTCATTGCTCTACAGCCGGGGAGCCTCTTAATCCGGATGTTTTTCAACGTTTTTACCAAAAGACCGGTTTGCAGATTCTAAATGGTTTCGGTCAAACCGAGACATCGGTATTGGTAGCGAATTTTGAATGGTTTGATGTTCTTCCGGGTTCCATGGGAAAACCCAATCCGGCTTACAATATTGATATTGCGGATGAAGATGGTAACTCCTGTCGAGAAGGTGTGGAAGGTGAATTGATTATTCGTGGTGTGAATCAAAACAAACCGGTTGGTCTTTGTTGCGGATACTATAAAAATGAAGAAGCAACCGCACGAGCATGGTATGATGATGCTTATCACACCGGGGATGTGGTGTACAAGGATGAACACGGATACTTCTGGTTTGTAGGAAGGAATGACGATGTGATCAAAGCTTCCGGATATCGAATCAGCCCCTTTGAAGTGGAAAGTGCCGTCATTGAGCATCCTGCGGTGGTCGAATGTGCAGTGACCGGTGCACCGGATAAAATCCGGGGTATTGTGGTAAAAGCTACAGTAGTTTTGGCCAAAGGGTACACCCCTTCGGATGAGTTGAAAAAAGATATACAAGATTACGTGAAAAAGGTTACGGCTCCGTACAAATATCCTAGGATTATCGAATTTGTTGAGGAACTGCCAAAAACCATCAGTGGAAAGATTAAACGGGCACAAATCAGAAAAGAGGACGAAAAATAATCTAAAAGGAGTGTGTTCCATATGAGGCAAAATGCTGTGAAAATAGGGTTGGACCAACTGCATCAAGCGGTCAAAGGAAAAAAGGTTGCATTGATGATGAACAATACCGCTTTGACTGATACAGGGAAAAGTCTGATCGATGTGATGCATTTTGATTGGCATTGCGACATTGGATTTTTGTTGGGTATGGAGCATGGTGTCAGAGGTGAGTTGAAAGGCGGTGTGAAGGTGAAAAACATCGCCGATCCGGTCACCGGTTTGCCGGTGGTCAGCTTGTATGATTTTCCCGGATTAAAGCCTCCTTCAGAACTTTTAGCCAAGGTGGAAGCAGTTGTGTTTTGTGCCCAGGATGCCGGAGTTCGTCATTATACCTATACGCCGTGGATGATGTTCGCTATGGAGTCTGCCGCGAAGGTGGGCACCGAGGTGATTGTTTTGGACCGACCCAACCCTATAGGGGGAGACATTGTGGAAGGGCAAACAGTGAAACCCGGCTATTTCTCCATTATCGGCGGATTTGAATACCCCTACCGACATGGAATGACCCAAGGCGAATTGGCATTGATGTACAATGACAAGCATCAAGTGGGATGTCATCTTACCGTGATTCCCATGGAAGGCTATTCACGGGATATGTGGTATGATCAAACGGGGCTCTTGTGGATTCCCCCTAGTCCGAACATACCCGTTTTGGATACCCTTACGGCTTATGCCACAACAGGTTTGTTGCAAAGCACGAATGTTTCTGCGGGGATTGGCACCACCGTTCCGTTTCACTTGTTCGGAGCACCATGGATGAACAGTCGGGAAATGGCGAATAAGTTAAACTGTTTAAATCTTCCGGGATTGCTGTGTCTCGATAAATATTTCATACCCAATTACAGTTTGTATCAAGAAGAGGTTTGCTCAGGAGTATATTTTATCATTACAGACCGGTTGTCTTATCGACCGGTAACGGCAGCTATTCATTTGTTATCCTTATTAGTTCATGATTACAAAGATCAGTTTCAATTTACATCCATTCGCTCTTATGATCAACGTGCAGGCTCTTCCAAACTAAGAGAGGACTTGTTAAAAGGAAGGGATGCAAAGGACATCTTGGTCGAATGGGATGAAGATGCAAAGGGGTTTGTACAAGACCGGAAACCTTATCTGCTTTATTAAAAACATGGGACATGTCATCTTTTGTTTTTATTCACCCATTTTGCGTTAACGGTCTTATTGGATAAATTAATGGAGGCGGCATATTGATACTTTTTAAGCCAACTGCAAAATACGGATTTGGGCGACAAGATCATTTTTGTAATTATTGAATTGGGTGCGCTTGTCCAGCCCTTGTCGGGACATAAAGAAATATCAATGATATCACCGTCTCGTTTTACTTGGTAGCTTCCTTCTATATATCCCATCTCCTCAGGAGGACGAATGGAAAATTCACCGGATCCATTACCCGGTGCAATAGCCGGATTAAAATGAACAGCCACCTTTTTGTTATGAATCAATTCCATTTTCGACAACCCGGTTTGTGTAAATTGATACCGTACGCTGCCTTGCGTATATTGCAACTGCTCATCCAATTCAATTTCCTTCACATTCATATCATGGGGAAGAAAGTCGATGATCTGACTTTCTAAGGTGTATCTGGAATAGTACCGCAATTGCCCATTCATAGGAGTAGGAACGGGGAATGGGTCTAAAGTAATTTTTTTATTATCAATGTGAATATCAACATTGGTTTTCCTTCTTCTGATAAAATCAAACTCATATAAAAAGAACACCGGAAGGGAGGAGGGTTTTTCACTTCCTACACCGATAGGTGCCAACAGGTTCATAGGAGTACTGTTTCGTTTTGTTTGTTCTTTGATCAGTACGTGAATAGGACGATTTTGCAAATCTACAAAATCAAAAGATATTTCTACGCAACCTTTGATCTTTTCAAAAACAACGTTCTCTATTTTGGTTTGAATATGCTTGTGCAAACCTTTTTCTGCAACATCACATTGCTCATCCGGGTTAAAGATTAATGCAGGATCATCAAACATATCTACACACCCTTCATTTCGATAAGCTAATACCCGATAACCTGATCCTGTTGCAGTACTGTTTAGATATTGCAGCTCAAGCCCTTTATAGATGGAATCCGGTTTTTTTTCAAAGTTGATTATAGCCAACTTCTCCATCGGTGTGTACTTTATGCCAAAGGATAATATGGTTTTCACGTTTTTAATCCTCCAAATCATTTCAATAACTATTCTACTACATAAGCTGATGAAAATTTCGCGAAAAATATTTATAAAAATTTCATTTTTTCTATTGACAGAGTTCTATCACGGTCATATACTATATCTGTAAATGATGTATCGATAGACGATATAACGAGGAGCGACGCATCGTTGGACGTAATACTAGTAAACTATTGAATATGGGGTGAAATACATGTTGGAGTTAAAGGAGCTTACAAAGCATTTTGGTGAAGTAAAAGCCGCGGATCACATCAGCTTTCAAGTTGGAAAAGGTGAGATTTTCGGTTTGTTGGGTGAAAACGGTGCCGGTAAAACCACAACGTTGAGATTGTTGGCTACCATGCTGAAACCGACCTTCGGGACTGCGGCGATCGCAGGGTATGATCTTGTCAAGGAACCTGAGAAGGTGAGAAGCAGTATCGGTATTTTATTCGGAGGAGAAACCGGGTTGTATGACCGGTTGACCGCAGCGGAAAACATTGAATATTTCGGAGAACTCAACAATATGGAGAAAACGAAATTGAAAGAGCGTGTAAAGGAACTATCGGAAATATTTGGAATGCAGGAGTTCATCAACCGCAGAACCGGTAAATTTTCCAGAGGTATGAAGCAAAAGGTAGCTTTTGCCCGATCCATCGTTCATAATCCGGATATTATGCTTTTCGACGAACCTACCGCCGGGTTGGATGTCAGTGCTATTCGAGATATTCATGAATTTATCTTAGACTGCAAAAAAGACGGTAAAACGATTATCTTCTCCAGCCACACCATGAGTGAGGTGGAAAAGCTGTGCGACAAAGTGGGCATTATTCATAAAGGAAAGCTTGCGGATTACGGAACGATTCCTGAACTAATGGCGAAATACAATGAGAAATCATTGGAAGAGGTATTTATCAGATTGGCAGGTGAAAAAATATGAGTTGGAAACATGTATGGATTGTATTTAAAAAAGAAGTCAAGGATATGATCAGAGATAAAAGAACATTGATATCGAACATCTTGATACCCATCATTTTAATGCCTTTGCTTTTTACCCTAATGGGAGGCGGGATAGAAAAGATGGAAAAAGATATCACCGAGAACATAACCGTTGCTTTGGCACCTTCTTCTAATACAGAAGAAATGCGAAACTTTGCTGTGAATGAGTTGTTTGTTGATAATCCCAACATTAAACTCATTGAAATTGAGGGTGACCCTGTGGAAGCCATCAGAAACGACGATGTTCGATTTGTATTGGATATTGATGAAAACTATATTGAAAAACTAGAAAATTGTCAGCCTTACTCCGTTACCGTTTTATATGATCAATCGGACACAAAATCCGGAGGCAGTTTCGGGATTGTGGCTAGTGCTATTGAACAATATAGTCAAAAAGTAGTAGCGCAGAGGTTGGTAGATATGAACATTGATTTAAATATACTTCAACCTGTTCAGATACAGCAAAGCAATGCTGCAGATGAAAAGGGCAGCGGAAATATGATGCTTATGATGATTCTGCCTATGTTGGCTGCCATATTAATTGCAGTAGGCGGAATACCGGCTGCTACCGACTTGGTGGCGGGAGAAAAAGAAAGAGGAACATTCGAACCTTTGTTGACCACTCAATCCGGCAGAATGTCCATCCTCTTAGGAAAGTATATGACCGTTACTTTGTTTTCCATCATATGTGTTATGGCACAGTTAATCGGTGTGTTCATCGGAAGTATTGTTTCCCCGGGCTTTTTAACCATGGGTGGAACCGGTGCGGATTTAAGTTTCTATATTCCGCCTGTTGCATTGCTTTTGACGGTACTGATCACCATCAGCTTAGGGATGGTGTTCGCCGGAGTGCAGCTTGCAGTCAGCACCTATTCAAGATCTTTCAAGGAAGCTCAGACATATATGTCATTCCTGATGATTATTTCCATGATTCCTGCGTATGCAACCATGATGATGCAACCGGATGACGTACAACTATACATGTTTTTTGTTCCGTTGCTAAATGCAATCGCATCTTTGAAAATGGTTCTTGGTAATGTGATCAACTATACCTATTTGGGAATTGCTTTGGCTACATCGGTTGCTTATGTGTTTATATCTCTTGTGTTGGCAGCCTCCATGTTTAACAAGGAAAAGGTTTTATTCAGAAGTTAAAAATATGGTTGATCAAAGCACATCTGTTTTTAAGGATGTGCTTTTGATACAGTATTTATGAAAGGAATGATTAAATGTCTGAGAGAACAGAATATGGCCCATTGACCGAAGCGGTGTACTATATCCTCCTGTCTTTATATAAACCGCTACATGGATACGGTATTATGCAAAATGTCAAAGAGATAAGCAACGGACGGGTAACTTTAGGCGCCGGGACCATGTATGGTGCATTGAATACCCTATTGGAGAAAGGATGGATCGTACCGGAGATCGGAGATGACGATTCACGTAAAAAAGAATACCGCATTACCGACTTGGGAAAAGAAAATGTGGAATATGAGATAAAGAGGTTGGAAGAACTGATCAAGAATGGTAAAATAGTGGCTAGAGGTGAACAAGCATGAAGTATATTGTCAGAAAAGCTTTTTACAACTTTGAAAAGGAAGAAAAATACCTTAACGATATGTCTGCAAAAGGACTGGCTTTCACCGATTATTCATGGTGCAGATATGTATTTGAAGATGCACCTGCCGGAAAATACATTTACCGATTGGAATTGCTGGAAAATCCCGTGACTCATCCGGAAAGTATGAACTACATTAAATTTATGGAAGAGTCCGGGGTGGAGGTTGTTTCCTACTATATGCGCTGGGTATACTTTCGTAAATTAGCAGCGGACGGACCGTTTGACATCTATACCGATCTTGATTCAAAAATTGTTCATTACACTCGAATTAAATCCTTGTTTTCAGCTTTGTGGCTTGCGAATGTGGTTACGTTCTTTACTAATTTGATCGTTGGCATATCAGAATACCGTACTAACTTGCTCTTTGCAGGTCTGTCCCTTGTGGCTGCCGTTGGCCTCTATTTGTTTGTACTTAAACCTGTAAATGAGAAACTTCGCAAGCTAAGAAGTGAAAAAAATATACGTGAATAACTTTCAGGAGGATTTAATGAGTAAAGTACCGTTAAAAGAAATACATCATCAGGTGGACTTTTGTGTCGTAGGGGGAGGAATGGCCGGTCTGATCGCGGCTATGTCCGCTGCAAGACATGGTGCAAAGGTCTTGTTGATGAACGACCGCCCTGTTTTAGGGGGAAATGCATCATCTGAAATTCGTATGTGGATCAGAGGATGCCATGGACGCAATAATCAAGAAACCGGTATATTGGAAGAAATTCTGTTGGAAAATATGTATAGAAACCCGGATCGCAACTATTCCATTTGGGACAGTATCCTGTTTGAAAAAGCAAAAATGGAACCGAATATTACTTTGCTTTTGAATACAAGCTGCAATAGTCTGACTATGGACGGGCAAAGGATTAAAAGTGTCCGGGCCTGGCAGTTAACCACATACACTTGGCACACCGTGCAGGCCCGCCATTTTGCACATTGCTCCGGGGACAGTATTTTGGCACCCTTGTCCGGAGCAGAGTATAGAATGGGGCGCGAAGCGGCGTCTGAGTTCGGTGAAGACATTGGTCCTGAAGTTGAAGATAAACAAACCATGGGCATGACGTGCATGATTCAAGCAAGAGAAACCGGGCGACCTGTGACATTTATCTCTCCTGTTTGGGCGGCCAAATTTGATGATGAGGACATGTTAAAGTATAGGGGACATGACCTGTCTTCCTACACTACAAATTTTTGGTGGATGGAGTTAGGAGGAAACCAAGACAGCATACATGATACGGAAGAGCTTCGGGATGAATTATTGAAGATTGCTTTCGGTGTTTGGGATCATATAAAAAACGTAGGAGATCACGGTGCCCAACATTGGGATTTGGAATAGGTGGGCTTTTTACCGGGCAAAAGGGAAAGCCGTCGATATATGGGAGACCATATACTTACGCAAAATGACGTACGTGCTGAAGGAAGGTTTGATGATATGGTGGCTTACGGGGGATGGACCATGGATGACCACCATCCGGACGGGTTTTTGCATAAGGGAAAACCCAATATATTTCACCCCGCACCTACTCCATACGGAATTCCATAC
>CALCRE010000180.1 GCA_937894465.1 uncultured Clostridia bacterium | reverse complement strand
GATGAAATAAAATATTGTTTAGGGCTTTCTGAATCCGATGCCATAATTTTCGGACCGGAATTCATCGAACGTGTGGATGTTATAAAAAACGATATTCCACAAGTAAAGCACAAGTTTTATGTCGGCGAGAACTGTCCGGCATTTGCCGAAGGCTATGAAGAATTGACTAAGGATATGTCAACGCTAGCTCCGGATTTAAAATTGTGTGATGAAGATGATGCTGCATTATACTTTTCATCCGGAACCACCGGGTTTCCCAAGGCAATTCTACATACCCATAACAACCTTATGTCTGCAACTCGCACTGAAAACAACCATCACGGACAAACCCGGGACGATTGTTTTTTATGTATACCTCCTTTGTATCACACCGGTGCAAAAATGCATTGGTTCGGTAGCTTCTTAGTAGGGAGCAAAGCCGTTTTGTTAAGAGGAACCAAACCAAAATGGATTTTGAAAGCAGTGTCCGAAGAAAAAGTGACTATTGTTTGGCTTTTGGTTCCGTGGGCTCAGGACATTCTTGATGCCATTGAACGTGGTGACATTAATTTAGAAGATTATAATCTCTCCCAATGGCGACTAATGCATATCGGTGCCCAACCGGTACCGCCCAGTTTGATTCGCCGCTGGAAAGAATATTTTCCGAATCATCAATATGATACGAATTACGGATTAAGTGAATCCATCGGTCCGGGTTGTGTCCATTTAGGTGTTGATAATATTCACAAGGTAGGTGCCATCGGTGTTGCAGGATACGGATGGAAAACCATGATCGTGGATGAAAACAAAGTACCGGTCAAACAAGGTGAAGTGGGAGAATTGGCCGTCTCCGGCCCCGGGGTCATGAAATGTTATTACAATGATCCGAAAGCCACGGAAGCGGTCTTGAAAAATGGTTGGCTGTACACAGGAGATATGGCTGTTTTGGATGAGGATGGATTTATCTTTTTGGTGGATCGTAAAAAAGATGTCATAATCAGCGGGGGAGAGAACATCTATCCTGTTCAAATAGAAGACTTTCTTCACGGATGTGATTCCATCAAGGATGTAGCGGTTATTGGTTTGCCGGACAAGCGTTTAGGGGAAATATCAGCGGCCATCATTGAGTTGAAACCGGATTGTCAATGCACTGAGCAAGACATTATGGATTTTTGCAGTGCATTACCACGATACAAAAGACCGCGAAAAATCATATTTGACAAGGTTCCGAGAAATCCAACCGGGAAAATAGAGAAACCGAAGCTACGTGAGAAATATTGCGGAGGCAGCTTGGTGGCTAAGCAAGTTTTAAGTTAGTGTCAATATAAGTATAAAAGAGGGAAGTCGCCGGACTTCCCTTTATTAATTAAATAATTTTTCAGTTATACTTTTCCTTCAAACTCTCTTTGAGCTCTCATTGCAATAATTTATGATGATCTTTTTACAAGAGTCACAACAGTAAGCTAATACAGCTGATCCTTTTAAAAAGGAGTGTTCGGACAGAACAACAGCATCTTTATGGAATTCTGCAGCGCCAAATAATTTTGCTTTTTTCGGTTTCCAATTGATTTCATACGGACTCTCAATGACACCGGCTTTCATTTCTTGATCACAGTAAGTACATTTCGCAAAACATAACCTCCTTATCAACTATTCAGATCTTAAAGCTTCAACGGGATCTTTGTTAGCAGCCATCTTAGCAGGAATGAATCCGCCTAACAACGTCAGCGAAACACTGATTATGACAAGCAAAAGTGCGTGTAGGGGATGAAGGCGTGCTACATTGGCAAGATCCGTTAATTTAACAATAATCATGTTGATCGGAATATTTAACAAATAAGTGATGCCGATTCCTAGTAAACCGGAGAAAGTGCCGATGATGAATGTTTCCGCATTGAACACTCGGGTGATATCCTTTTTCCGTGCGCCTAATGCACGTAACACACCGATTTCTTTTGTTCTCTCCAAAACAGAAATATATGTGATGATACCGATCATAATCAAAGATACCACAAGGGAGATGGCGGCAAATGCTATCAACACCAATGTAATGGCATTCATGATTCCCTCTGTCATCTCGGTGATGGTTCCGGCTAAATCAGAATATAGAACCATTTGATCATCTTCTTTATCTGAGTTGTAGGCGTCCAAATATTCCAAAACGGCATTTTTGGTTTCAAAATTGTGAGGATAGATATACACCATGGAGGGAGCCGCATCTCCGCCTAAATAGGTGATTAAACGCTTCTTAGCGTTGTTTTCTATCTTTTCCATGGTGATAACATTATGATCGGCTTCCAACTGTGCCTTGACAATCTCCGAATCTTTTTCCCGATCTACGATCATGTGAATCAAGTCGTCACTGTATACAATACCATATCCCAACAACCCTATATCAACATCAGGTTTCAATCGTAAAATACCGGTCAATGTCAATGGAATGGAGTCTTCTGCATTGATCATGGACTCAAAATCGGTTCCGGGCATGAAATTACCAATTTTTGTTTTGGCATAATACCGATCATTGGTAATCAGTATGAATTTTGTATCGACAATATCATCAAAAGGAATGCTTTCGATGTTCTCTGTCGAAAATCCGAGATCCTCCAATACCCTGTTATTAATGCGATTTTTTTCATCCACGACCAGAACAAGATCTGTAGAGTCTTTCGGGTAAGCACCGGCTAGCAAATCATAATTTTTTTCTAGAAAAGATTCGGTTTCTTCGCCGACTTTAACAGGGTAGGAAGTCAACCCCATACCGTCCATACCGGTGCTCCCGGTGGATGCGTTCATCCTATTGCCGGAGTTGAATCCGACGGCAAATGATACAGGAGATGTTTTACCGTCGATGCGACGGAGAAGATTCATTCCTACCATCCTGGTGTAACCGATACCATTACAGATTGCAGGATCGATATTGTTGATGTATTCCATGTATTCATCAGAGAATATGTTGGTATGAACCACTCTGTTCTTGGAAACATCATAAGGATATATCTCTTGAACGTCCAATGGATTCTTTTCACCTTTCATGGATTCGATCATATCGCCTCGCATTTTCCTCATGGTTTCCGAATCCATATCCATGGAGGTTTGTGAGATCATGACTGGAAATTCCGATAATGCCGTTTGCTGATACTCTTCGATTTTGATTTGGAAACCGGATGATAAGCTTAGAATCAGTGCTATACCGATGATGCCGATACTAGAAGCAAATGCAGTCAAAGCGGTTCTCCACTTTTTTGTGGAAATATTCTTACCGGATATTTTTAACGCGGTGGGAAAACTCATCCCGGTTTTTTGTAATGCATATTTGCTGTCTTCGAGTGTATGCTCATAAGGATTGGTATCATCGATGACTTTACCGTCTTCAAAGCGTATGATGCGATCGGCATACCTACCGGCCAACTCCGCATTATGGGTCACCATAATTACCAGCTTGTCACTGGCGATTTCCTTGATCAAATCCAAGATTTGTGTACTGGTTTTGGTGTCTAAGGCACCGGTTGGTTCGTCGGCTAAAATAATGTCCGGATTGTTGGCCAAAGCACGTGCAATAGCCACCCTTTGCATTTGTCCTCCGGACAATTGGTTGGGTTTTTTGTTTTTATGTTCTTTCAGACCCACCTTATCCAGTACATCCAATGCTTTTTTGCGTCTTTCTTCAGCAGAAACACCGCTTAATGTCATTCCCAATTCTATATTGTCAACGACAGACAAGTGATGGATGAGGTTATAGCTTTGAAAGATAAATCCCACACTATTGTTTCGATAAGCGTCCCATTCGGAGTCGGTGAATTGCTTGGTGGATTTTCCGTTGATAATCAGATTGCCTTTATCGTAACGGTCAAGCCCTCCTATGGCATTTAAAAAGGTGGTTTTACCGGATCCGCTTTGCCCTAGTATGGCGACAAATTCATTTCTTCTGAAATTTAATGTAACGTCATCCAATGCGACTTGTGTAAAGTCACCGGTGGTATAACTTTTTGTTATTCCTACTAATTGTAGCATATTTTATTTCCTTTCATTTAAACAGGAGATCAAGTGTGTCACTTTTGTTTGTAAGTAATTATATATATTATAAATTACAAATGTAAACACAATATTAACAGAAGAAAATTTTTTCAAGAATTTCCTCAAGTTTTTAAAATAGATTCTCCAGTTTGATTTTAAACAAAAGGATAGTATAATAATAGAAAGATTTAGAAATAAGTCATCGGAAGGATGGGTGGAATGGAAAAGGAACGTTTGGAAAAACAGATTAGGTTTATAGAGGAAATTGACAAAATAAAAAATATAACCAGGCAAAATAGAGTGATTTATGATGATCGTAAAGAGAATGATGCCGAGCACTCATGGCATTTGGCGGTGATGGCATTCCTTTTTGCCGAATATATGGAAGAACAGAACTTAGATGTTTTAAAGGTCATGAAAATGGTTCTCATTCATGACATTGTGGAAATCGATGCCGGGGATACATTCTGTTATGATGAAGTAGGGTACCGGGATAAGGAAGAGCGGGAGAAGCAGGCAGCTGAACGACTGTTCAACATCTTGCCGGAAGATCAGTCTAGCCTTCTTTGGGATCTATGGAGGGAGTTTGAGGACATGAAAACAAAGGAAGCACAATTTGCCGCATGCTTGGACCGATTCCAACCGTTGATATTGAATAACAATACGAACGGACACACTTGGAATAGGGAGGGTGTCGATTCAAAAAAGGTGTTGCAAAGGAATTCTCCGTTAAAAAACACGACGCCTAAGTTGTGGGAATATGTGTTGCAAGTGGTGGATTCAGCGGTTGAGAGGGGAATTCTAAAACCGTAATACCGATTTTTATATCTATATAATCGATAGGGTGGTGGCAATAGCTAGAATATATCTACTAAAATAAAACAAAACATTTATATTCGATAGTAAGCATGATATAATATTCCTATACAAGGAGTGATTAGGATGAAATATTATAGTATAGGTCCGTTTTCAAAGCTGGTAGGTAAAAGTATTCAGACTATAAGGCTTTGGGATAGTGAAGGAAAATTAAAACCACATCATGTAACAGAAGGAGGACATCGTTATTACTCTGAACAACAAGTTAATCAAGTTTTGCACATGCCACTAATTAAAAAAGTGAATAAAATAATCGGGTATTGCAGGGTGTCAAGCAACAAACAGAAAGACGATTTGGAACGTCAGATTGAAAATGTAAGGACTTATATGATTGCCAAAGGTTATTCTTTTGAGATCATATCCGATATTGGTAGTGGCATTGACTATAATAAAAAAGGACTAAATCAACTAATCGATATGATAACCAACGGAGAGGTTGAAAAGATTGTTGTTTTATATAAGGATCGGTTATTAAGATTTGGATATGAACTTATTGAGAATCTATGCAATAAGTACGGAACAATGATAGAGGTCATAGACAATACAGAAAAAGCAGAAGAACAGGAGTTAGTTGAGGATTTGATTCAGATAGTAACTGTATTTAGTTGTAGGATGCAAGGCAAAAGAGCCGACAAGGCTAAGAAAATGATTAAGAAGTTGTTGGAGGATGGGGAAAACCAAGATACCGAAAGGTTACATACAAAGAACATATAAAATACGCCTATACCCTCAACGATTATTTCATACCCGAAAACCAAGGGATAGGTATCGACTTGGGAATAAAGGGTTTTGCAGTATGTAGCGATGGTAGCATATACAAGAACATTAAAAAAACTGCAACTGTTAAAAAGCTTAAAAAGAAGTTTATAAGACTGCAAAAACAAGTTAGTAGGAAATATGAAATAAACAAAATAGAAGTTAAAGGAAAGGACGGTGAAAACCGTTATAAGCTTATTAAAACGAATAATATCAGAAAGTTAGAATATGAAATACAAGCTGTTCGGGACAGGTTAAATAACATTATAACGAAAGAGGATATTTACGTGAGTGGAATTATGAAAAACAAACATTTAGCCAAAAGCATAGCACAGCAGATCTTCTATGAATTCAGACGAATACTGAGACCTATAAAGCCAAATGGAATAACATTGAATTAAGGGTTTCAGATCGGGTTCTTCCCTTCATAAAAACTATGTTCATAATGCGGCAGAATAAAGAAGGATTTAAAACTTTCTGACCGGTATTAATCTGGCGAACAGCAGAATGTACGAAAATTGCATCGTAAGGCAAGCGTATATATGTACCCTGAGTTGAAGGGGAATTTACGCCCGGAATTGGGCTCTTTGAACAGGGAGTTAAACAAAAGATCTGATATTAACAGGTTTTAGTAGGTTTTAAATAACGGATTTATGTACTTAGTTTTAATAACAGCGTTAGGTGTCGGCGGTGCCACGGTAATCGGAGCCATCGTCGGTTCGTTCTTTCAAAAGATACCACATAAATACAATGACGGCATACTGGGTTTTGCCGCCGGGGTGATGTTGACTGCTGCAGCCTTCGGCTTGATCCAACCCTCATTAGAATTCGGTGGAGATCACGGAGTGTGGATGACTGTTGCGGGAATTTTAGCCGGCGCGTTGTTTTTGAATCTCGCAGACCGGTTCGTCCCACATTTACATAACTTGGCGGGTATTGATACGGAAAAGCATGCAGGTGATATGAAAGCATTGAATAAGACCATGCTATTTGTTTTCGCAATTGCAATCCATAACTTCCCCGAAGGTTTGGCAGCCGGTGTCAGCTTCGGAACCGGTGATATATCAGGTGCCATTACCGTTGCAACAGGAATTGCATTGCAGAACATACCGGAAGGAATGATAATCATATCACCGTTACTGTCAGCCGGATTAAGCAGGGGAAAGGCTTTTAGCATTGCGGCTCTCACCGGTTTGGTTGAAGTAATCGGAACTTTTCTAGGGTTTTGGGCCGTGTCGATTACAACAACCGTTTTACCCTTCGCATTGGCTTTTGCAGGAGGGACCATGCTTTATGTCATCAGTGACGAGATGATTCCTGAAACTCATAACCATGGACATGAACGACTTGCTACTTATTCTTTGCTTGCGGGATTTGCAGTTATGCTGTTACTGGATTTTTACATATAGACATCAATCACCCGAAGTATTATCTTGTTTGACACGGTATGGATACCAAAGGTAAAGCATAGGCTCGCCTTTTATTTTATCCAGGATCAAATGAAATCCATATCCGACGAAAAAACCGATACCAAAGCTTTTGCGGATTAAGGTAGCAACTGAGAAAAAAACAAGAAGGAAAAATATAGAGTGTAGATAGCGGTTAAGTTTATATATTTTTAAAACAGGAAACAGGGAGTCGGGACTGCCTATGATATCGGTGTCTGGAAAAAGCGAACCCAAAACAACACCTATAATGGTTGTTATGGGTTCCGGAAACCGTATGCCCATGACACCTCTCATAAACAGTAACAGCAACAAGCTAAACATTGCATATCTTGTACCACTCAAATAGATCACCTTCCTCGTGTATATTTTTTCCAACCAACATTTTTCTAATCACGGATAAATGAGCAACATCATCGACTTAAGGAATAAAAAAGTCGGTATACCTGGTAATACATATCGGCATACCGAACTTATTAATATTAAAATAGTATTTCATAAGGAAGCTTTATAGAAATACTTCCTTACCGGTTCGGGCGGATTCGTATATTGCATTCACTATTTCAACGGCCTGTCGTCCCTCGGAACCTTTAATCAGGGGATCGCGGTTCTCTAAAACAGCCTCAATCATATCTTTTACTTGAATATGGGTAGTGTCTCTGTTGATGGTTGACGGATCTGCGGCTACAGCGAATTCCATATCTTTTTCAGGACCGTATGTTCTTAAGATGTCGTTTATTTCCTCTTCTTTTGCACCTTTGTATTTGATTTCCGTGATATCGTTGTTTTTCATACAAATACCGCCGTCGATACCATGGATATCCAGCGTGGTTCCAAAACCGGGATAAGTTGCGGTAGAGCTGATAAATATGGCTTTCGCACCGTTTTTCATTTTCAAAACTGCTGTGGATATATCTTCGGTTTCTATATCATGAGCCTCCACATCGGTATAGGCGAAAACCGACGTCACCGGTCCTGCCATCCATTGAAACAAATCCACTGTGTGAATGCCTTGGTTCATCAAGGAACCGCCGCCATCCAAAGCCCATGTGCCTCTCCATCCGCCGTTGAGATTATAATAATCTTGGGTTCTGTACCATTTGACCTGAGCAACCGTCAATATTAATTTTCCCAAAACACCACTGTCGATGATCTGTTTTGCCTTCTGATTTCCGGATGCCAACCTGTTTTGAAAAATACAGCCTAGCTTCAACCCCTTTTCCTCGAAAGCTTGCACTGCTTTGTCAATCTTTTTAACGTTAATGTCAAAAGGCTTTTCCATTAAAGCGTGTTTCCCTGCTGCCGCTACCTTTAATGCCAAGTCGGAATGAGTGCCACTCGGAGTACAGATGCTTACTATATCAATATCGTCTCTTTTTAGCATTTCATCAAGGTCGGTATATGTATCCGCATCATATTTCCCTTGAAGTTTGTGAAAGGCTTCCGGATTAATATCACATACGGCAAGCAAGTCACAATGGTCCGCACGGCTTGCACACCTTACATGATCCATACCTCTACCTAATCCTACTACTGCGTAACCGATATTTCCGCTCTTCGATTTGGTTTTCATCAAGACACCTCCAAAAAAACCGATTTGTTTGATTATTTAATTATATCATAATCATAAGAATCGGTCTTTTTTATCTTGAATTCCCCTAAAAAAATTGTTAATATCAAACTGTGGGAGTAAACAAAAAAGTAAAAAGTATTTTAAATTATTTTTCGAAGTTATACTAAATGTTGTATTAATATTATTGACTACACACAATATATAGCATATAATAAAGGAACATAAAAGGTATTTATGGAGGAACAGTGATGATATCAGTAGTAAAGAGAGACGGGTCACCGGCAATGTTCGATATTCATAGAATTTCCGAAGCGATGAAGAAGGCTTTTATAGCAACCGGCTCCACTTGGAATGAGGATGTGTTGGAGTTGCTGGCATTGAGAGTAACAGCAGAGTTTCAGGAATTTGTATTTGACAACAAAATTCATGTAGAAGACATTCAAAACAGTGTTGAAAGTGTTTTGCAACAAGCAGGGTATTCCCGCGTGGCTAAAGCCTATATATTGTATAGGAAGCAAAGAGAAAAGATGCGTAACGTGGAGAACACCGTCATCGACTACAAGAAGTTAGTAAATAACTATGTGAAGGAAGAAGACTGGAGAGTGAAGGAAAACTCCACCGTCAATTATTCCATCGGCGGCTTGATTTTACATAATTCAGGTGCCATCACCGCTAATTATTGGTTATCGGAAGTGTATGACGAAGAAATAGCGGAAGCTCATAAAAAAGCTAAAATTCATATACATGATTTGTGCAGGATGGTCTTTGAAACAATTGATTCAAAACGGATTGGGCGGTGTGCCGAGAAAAATAACATCTGCACCTGTAAAACACTTGTCCACTTTATGCAATCAAATGGTGAATTTCTTAGGCATCATGCAAAACGAATGGGCCGGAGCTCAAGCGTTTTCGAGCTTTGATACTTATTTGGCACCTTTCGTCAAGATCGACAACCTTCCGTACAAAGAAGTGAAACAATGTATCCAAAGCTTTGTGTTTGGTGTAAATACTCCGAGTCGTTGGGGTTCCCAAGCTCCCTTTACCAATATCACATTGGACTGGACTGTTCCGGAAGACTTGAAAGACGAGAAAGTATTCGTCGGCGGAAAACAAATTGACTTGACATACGGAGAATGTCAACGTGAAATGGATATTGTCAACAAAGCTTTTATCGAGATCATGGTGGACGGCGATGCCAACGGAAGAGGATTCCAATATCCCATTCCCACCTATTCCATTACAAAGGACTTTGATTGGTCGGATACGGAAAACAACAGACTGTTGTTTGAAATGACAGGTAAATATGGAACTCCTTACTTTTCAAACTATGTAAATAGCGATATGAAGCCTTCCGATATTCGTAGCATGTGTTGCCGATTAAGATTGGACTTGAGAGAATTGCGTAAAAAGACCGGCGGGTTCTTCGGATCAGGAGAAAGCACCGGTTCCATTGGTGTGGTAACCGTCAACTTGCCTAGAATTGCTTATGAAAGCAACACGAAAGAACAATTTTACAAGGAATTGGATCGCGTAATGGATGTTGCTGCACGTTCCTTGGATATGAAACGTAAAATCATATCCAAGCTTTTAGAACAAGATTTATACCCTTATACCAAGGTTTACTTAGGAACATTCGACAATCATTTCTCCACCATAGGATTGATCGGTATGAACGAAACTTGCTTAAATGCAAAATGGATCGGCGAAAGTATTGACAAACCCAAAGCACGGGCTTTCGGGCTGGAAGTTCTCAAGCACATGAAAGACCGTCTGTTGATTTATCAAGGAGAATATGGTTCCTTATTTAACTTAGAAGCGACACCGGCTGAATCCACCACATACCGTTTGGCAAAGCATGACAGAGAAATATATCCTGGGATCATTTGCGCCGGAGAAGAAGGAGATACTCCGTACTACACCAACAGCACACACTTGCCGGTGGGGTACACAGACGACGTGTTTGAAGCCTTGGATTTACAGGATGAGTTCCAAACCCAATATACCAGCGGAACCGTATTCCATGCTTTCTTAGGTGAGAAGCTCTCGGATTGGAAGACCACCATGAATTTGGTGAAGAAGATTTCCGACAATTACAAGCTACCCTATTACACATTGTCACCGACATACTCCATCTGTAAGAATTGTGGATATGTCCCCGGTGAAGAATATTCCTGCCCGACCTGTGGAGCGGTTACCGAAGTGTACAGTAGAATAACCGGATACTATCGTCCTTTGCAGAATTGGAACGACGGGAAGGTGCAAGAGTTTGAGAATAGACTCGAATACGATTATGAGAAACCCAAACAAATGCAAACCGCCGCGTGCACCCAAGAAGGAAATTTGTCTGTGGAAAAGAAAGGACAAGCACGCTTGTTGCTATTTACAACACCGACATGTCCTCAATGTCCCGCAGCCAAAAACATTTTAAAAGGCATCAAGGATGTTCAAGAGGTCAATGCCAGGGAAAGCGTGGACTTGACTGAAAAATACAGAATTATGTCAGCGCCTACCTTGGTGGGGCTAGAGGATCAGAATGTAAGAAAATTCACCGGACCGGAGCAAATCAAAGAGTATGCCAAGGTTCAAAACGGTTAAAGTATATAAACATGTTTTGTTGAAATTTTGAAAATTCTACTATATAATAAGAACAAGGGCAGGGGGAATCATGATACTGCCCTTTTCTTTGCTTAATGATACAAAAAGAAAGTCCTTAATGCCGGAAGGAGAATCCTGGTCATGCCTTTTAAGATCGTACGTAATGATATTGCCAAAATGAACGTCGACGCTATTGTCAATGCAGCAAATCCTGCTTTGCAAGCCGGAGGAGGAGTTTGCGGTGCTATTTTCGATGCTGCAGGTTATGATGCACTACAAGATGAATGCAATCGGATCGGAGGATGTGCCGTAGGGGATGCGGTCATCACCAAAGGGTATCGATTGTCTGCAAGGTACATCATACATACAGTGGGTCCCATATGGGAAGGTGGTGGACATAACGAAGAAAAGCTTCTTCGAAGCTGTTACACAAACTCTCTTGAATTGGTCGTCAAATATCATTTGGAATCTGTTGCATTTCCTTTAATATCCTCCGGTATATACGGGTATCCGAAAGATCAGGCATTGCGTGTTGCCGTATCCGCCATACAGGACTTTATCTTTACCCATGAGATCAGTGTATTTCTTGTGGTGTTCGACAAGGTGTCTAATCTGCTTAGTGAAAAAATGTTCCGTAAAATTGAAAAATACATCGATGATCATTATGTGCAAGAGGCAATGAAATCGGATGTAAGAAGAGGGATACAATCGGTTCGTTATTCCGAGGAACCTTTTTTATATGAAGCACCTGCTTTTTTTCCGGTAAAGCCCAAACGGAAATTATCCGAAGTGGTCAATCAACTTGAGGAGACATTCTCTCAAATGTTATTGAGACTGATCGACGAAAAAGATATGACGGATGTTGAAGCATACAAAAAAGCGAATATCGACAGAAGGCTTTTTTCAAAGATCCGTAGCAATCCGAATTACAACCCGGGAAAGCCTACGGCATTGGCCTTTGCCATAGCCCTCGAACTGAGCTTGGACCGGACGTTGGATTTGTTGGGAAAGGCCGGATACACATTATCCCACAGCAATAAGTTTGATGTGATCATCGAATACTTTATACAAGAGGGTAACTATGATATATTCGAAATCAACGAAGCGCTGTTCGCTTTTGATCAACCGTTATTAGGAGCATAAAAAGATTTACTGATAAGAAAAGGAGCCTTTCGGCTCCTTGGTTTTTCTTTATACTTTTGTGGGATCATAATACTCATGTGACAAGAGCGTATTCAAAAACTGACCGGTGTATGATCCTGTCACTTTAGCCACTTCCTCCGGGGTGCCTTGCGCTACGATATATCCCCCTTGATCTCCGCCTTCAGGACCTAGGTCGATAATATGATCGCAAGTTTTGATGACTTCTAAATTATGCTCGATCACCACTACAGTGTTACCGTTGTCCGTGAGCTTTTGTAATATGTTGATCAAGCGGTGAACATCATACATATGAAGACCGGTGGTAGGTTCGTCTAAGATATATAATGTTTTACCGGTGCTGACCTTCGAAAGCTCGGTGGCCAGTTTGATCCGTTGTGCCTCTCCGCCGGATAATGTGGTGGAAGGTTGTCCTAACTTGATATATCCTAGTCCCACATCCAGCAATGTTTCCAGCTTGGATTTGATGCGGGATTGATTTTCGAAAAATTCATATGCTTCTTGAACAGTCATGTCCAGCACTTCAAAAATGTTCTTGCCTTTGTATTTTACTTCCAATGTTTCCCTGTTATATCTTTTTCCTTTACACACCTCGCAAGGTACATAAACATCGGCAAGAAAATGCATTTCTATTTTGACAATACCGTCTCCCTTACAAGCTTCGCATCTGCCTCCGGCTACGTTAAAGCTGAATCGTCCCTTGTTATAGCCCCGAACTTTGGCTTCCACTGTTTGAGAATACAAATCCCGGATCATGTCGAACATTCCTGTGTATGTAGCAGGATTGGATCTAGGAGTACGTCCGATGGGAGACTGATCTATGTTAATGACTTTGTCAAGATATCCGGCTCCCTTGATCATATCGTGTTTCCCGGCTTTGAGCTTTGCTCTGTTCAACAATGCCGCCAAACTTTGATATAAAATTTTATTGACCAATGAACTCTTACCGGATCCGGATACGCCCGTGACGCAGGTAAAAAGCCCGGCAGGAATCTTCACATCCAAATGCTTCAAATTGTTTTCGGTTGCATTGATTACTTCAATATATTTGCCGTTGGGTTGTCTACGTTCTTTGGGAACCTCTATTTTTCTCTTTCCGCTCAGATATTGCCCGGTATATGATTCTTCACATTTTTTAATGGTTTCTATAGGTCCTTGACACACGACATGTCCGCCGTTTTTACCCGCACCGGGGCCGATGTCAATAATTTCGTCGGCATAATACATGGTTTCCTCATCGTGCTCCACCACCAACAGGGTGTTTCCGAGATCTCTCAATTGGATCAAAGTTTCCAATAGCTTTTTATTGTCCCGTTGATGCAGACCGATGGAAGGTTCGTCTAGAATATATAAAACGCCCACAAGACCCGAGCCGACTTGGGTTGCAAGTCGAATTCGCTGTGCTTCACCTCCGGACAATGTAGCGGAGGTACGAGACAGCGTCAAGTAATTCAAGCCAACATTCATAAGAAACTGAAGACGTGCTTTGATTTCTTTAACGATTTGACGTGAAATCATTTCTTCCCGCTCATTCAGCTTAAGACTCTTAAAAAAGTCCACAGCTTCGCTGATTGATTTGGATGACACATCAATGATATTCAATCCGTTGATCGTCACAGCAAGACTTTCTTTTTTTAAACGCTTTCCGTGGCATGCAGGACAATCGTCATTGCTCATATAGGCTTCATAATAACTTTTCATTCCCTCGGATGATGTTTCCTTGTAACGACGCTCCATGCTGCTGATGATACCTTCGAAGTTTATATGATAGGTTCCGCTTCCGTAATCCTTGTCATACTTCACCTTTATCTTCTGATTTCCCGTTCCGTACAATAACACTTGAATCGCTTCATCGGAAAGATCCTTTACCGGTGTATCAATATCAAAGTGATAGTGATTGCACAATCCGTCGATGTACATTCTTGCATAGGAATCACCGTTGTCAAGGTTCCATCCGGTGACATTGACGGCACCCTCTCTTAAAGACAACTCTTTATTGGGAATCACCATATCCGGATCGATGGTCATGAGCGTTCCTAATCCGGAGCAAACGGGGCAGGCTCCATAGGGGTTGTTAAATGAAAACAACCGAGGTGTTAGCTCTTCAATGCTGATCCCGCAATCAGGGCAAGCAAAATTCTTGCTGAATAAACGATCTTCTCCATCAATGACATTTACCAATAATAAGCCGCTGCTTAAATTCAAAGCTGACTCCACCGATTCGGTCAGTCTCTTTTGAATTCCATCTTTCATAACAATACGGTCCACAACGATTTCAATGTCATGTTTTTTGTTACGATCCAACTCGATTTGATCGTTCACATCCCAAATGTTTCCGTCCACTCGCACACGGACATATCCGCTCTTGGCTACATCCTTGAAAAGCTGACGATAATCACCTTTACGGGCCCGGATCACCGGAGCCATAATTTGTAACCGTGTTCCTTCCGGATACAGCATGATTTCATCTACCATCTGATCAACAGTTTGTTGGGTGATGGCCTTTCCACAATCCGGGCAATGGGGGATTCCTACGGTTGCATACAGCAAACGCAAATAATCGAATATCTCAGTGGCAGTCCCCACCGTTGATCGAGGATTTCTGCCGGTAGTTCTTTGATCAATGGAAATGGTGGGTGACAAACCGGTGATGAACTCCACATCCGGTTTATCCATTTGGCCTAAAAATTGTCGTGCATATGCCGATAAAGATTCTACATATCTGCGTTGGCCTTCCGCATAAATCGTGTCAAAGGCAAGTGAGGATTTTCCGGAACCACTCAGACCGGTAACCACTACCAGCTTGTCTCTGGGAATTTGTAAATCAATATTTTTTAAATTATGTTGCTTGGCACCTTTTATAATAATATAATCTTGTTTCATACATACTCCATATTACTCTTTCATTCACATCTTTGATATTATAACATGAATGTACAGAACAGTAAACATAATTTCGATAAATAGAACGTTAAAACCAGAACAATTGTGCGAACTTTTTTGCTTTAAAATGTTGATCCGAGTATCTTGATATGACATGAAATAGGCTTTGTATAGCGATTTGCAGCGATGACTGAAAAATAAACCTGCGATATTTCATGAACTCCATATATATTTCGGAATAAAAAGGGAAAATGTGTTCTGTTTTCAATCATCCTAACATAGGCTAGTATTTTGCATGTGAACCGATTGATCATTTTATACGAACATATGATATAATTGAAGTTGAGAATATCACGTTATAGGTTATAGAAAAGCTCAGCCGGGTAATAATAGTAAATTATGGAACGGGAGTTGATTAACATGATTCAAGGTGTTTATGTAATGCCTCATCCGCCTTTGATGGTTCCTGGAATCGGGAATGCAGATCTGATGAAGGACACGATCGCGGCAGTGAGAAAAATAGCAGATGAAATTGCCCAAATTCAACCGGATACTATTATGGTTATATCCCCCCATGCAACGGTTTTTCGTGATTTTATAAACATCAGCGAGCAACCTCGATTCGATGGTTCCTTTTCGAATTATGGCAGAAGTGATATCCGAATGTCTTTTGATAATAATCTGGTGCTGGTGAGGGAAATTATTCTGGAAGCAGAAAAAGAAGGGTTACCGATAGGAACCGGTATGAAACAATTCGGTTTAGACGGCTCCCTTGACCACGGGTGTATGGTACCTTTGTATTTTGTTCGGGATGTCTATCCGGACTTTAAACTGGTGGTGATACCGGTTGCAGGATTAAAATATGAGGATCTGTATCGATGCGGTACATTGTTTCAAAAAGCCGGTTCGAATATTGGTTGTAAAACCGTTGTAATTGCAAGTTCGGATCTTTCTCACAGACTAAAACATGACGGTCCTTACGGTTTTGCCAAAGAAGGACCTATGTTTGATGCTAAAGTCAAGGATTTTGTAGAAAAGAATGACGTAGAGGGGCTCATGGGCATGAATGATGCTTTTGTTTACAAAGCCGCTATGTGCGGTTTGCCTTCCATCATCATGGGATACGGCAGCTTAGACGGATATGAGCTTGACTCTTCGGTGTTGTCCTATGAAGGACCTTACGGTGTAGGATATATGACTGCAAGGATTCTCCCGAAAGGAGCAAAACATGATTGATAAAAACACAAATCCCTATGTGCTACTCGCAAGAAGGGCATTGGAAATGTATATAAAGGAGAGAAAGTTACCGGATATTAAAAGTCTTTCTTTGCCGGAAGAAATGTTGGAGAATAGAGCAGGTGTTTTTGTATCTATCAAGACAATAGGCAACCGGTTAAGAGGATGCATCGGAACCATTAACCCCTATTACAAAAATATCGCCGAGGAAATAGTTAACAATGCAATCAGTGCAGGAACAAGGGATCCGAGATTTCCTCCGGTTAAGGAGCCTGAATTGTCCGATTTGGTTTATTCGGTGGATGTTTTAATGGAGGCCGAAGGTATTGATTCCTTGGACCGGTTGGATGTCAAACGGTACGGCGTTATTGTCAGAAAGGGGAGAAGAACCGGATTGTTGCTGCCTAATCTTGAAGGGGTGGACACACCTTTTGAACAAGTGGCCATTGCTCTTTCGAAAGCCGGTATCGGCTCCGGTGAAGAGTATGTCATGGAACGATTTGAAGTTGTAAGACACGGTGAATCATGAAAGAAGCTTCGTATTATATTAAAAAGGATGAATTGACGGTATTGTGTACATTATGTCCGAAAGTTTGCAGTATTGCGCCTTTTGAGTACGGATTTTGTATGAGTAGGAAAAATATTTCCGGTACTTTGTTCGCTGAGAATTACGGACAGATATCTTCATTGGCATTGGACCCTATCGAAAAAAAACCGTTGTTTCGGTTCATGCCGGGTAGCACCATACTGTCTTTGGGTTTATATGGTTGCAACATGAACTGTCCTTTTTGCCAAAACCATAGAATTTCCAGAATCAAACCGGATGTAGAATACAAATCCGTTGAAGAAATCGTCCGGCTGGCGATTGATTTGAAAAAGCATGGTAACATCGGTGTGGCGTATACATACAATGAACCGTTGACCGGGTATGAATACGTGTTGGATTGTTGCAAGGCTGTCAAAGCATCCGGGCTGAAAAATGTATTGGTGTCCAACGGATTCATTTCATTAAAACCTCTCGATGAGCTTTTGCCGTTTGTAGATGCCGCAAACATTGACCTAAAGTGCTACAACAAAGAAAAGTACAAGGAGGTATTAGGCGGGGAGTTGGAGGTCGTTAAAAACAACATTGCAAGAATCCATAAAGCAAAAGTCCATTTAGAAATAACCATGCTTATTGTGCCGGGAATAAGCGATGATCCCGGAGAATTCGAAGAAGTGGTAAATTTTATTGCAGGTTTGTCACGGGACATACCGTTGCATCTGACCCGATATTTTCCGGCGCACAATTACAGAAAATCTCCTACCGACCTGAATGTGATATACCAATTGAAGCATATTGCGGACAAACATTTAAAGACTGTATACTTGGGAAATGTATAGGCTACAACATTTAAAATCATAATTTAGATAGTTTAGGAAGAGTTGCCGGTAAACTGCATATATTTAAAAAGAACAACCGATATAAGTGTCGAATGATCCTGATAAAAATAGTTTGCAGTACATTTATTGTGATATAATTTGTTAATGTTTACAATGCTAATGAGTTATGAATGAAAGTAGAATATCAATTCATACCTCCTGAAAGGATAAAAAAGAATCATGATAAAGTGCTCTATTTGCAAAAAAAATATTGCAGTAGTCTTTATAACTAAAATCATCAACGGAAAACAGATACAACAGGGGTTGTGTATTTCCTGTGCAAAAAAACAAGGCATTAAGCCGATCAACGATATATTGGAACAAACAGGTTTGTCCGAAGAGGATTTGGACAGAATGAACACCGATATGATGGATAAGATGCTAGGAGACGGAGAATTGGATGACATGGAAGATTTAGACGATTCGGGAGAAGAGATCGGTGACTTTGCCGATATATCTCCTCAACCTGAGGATGGATCACAAAACTCAATTATGGGTTTCATCAATCGCTTTTTTCCCAACCAAAAAGGTGAACGGGATGATATTCAGGATCATGGAGCGGAGGCGACTTTGGACGACGAAAACAGAAATCGAGAATTTGGACAAAAGAAGCAAAAAAATACGAACAAGAATAAACAAAGAATAAAAACTAAAAATCTAGATACATTCGGTACGGATCTGACTGCAAAAGCTGCGGCAGGGCAGGTGGACAGGGTGATCGGAAGAACACGGGAGATCAATAGGGCCATTCAAATTCTCAACAGGAGGAACAAGAACAACTTGTGCCTTTTAGGAGAACCCGGTGTGGGTAAAACAGCTATTGCAGAAGGATTAGCGGTAAAAATTGCGAAAGGTGAAGTCCCTGCAAAAATGAAAAACACCCGCGTCTATCTGTTGGATATGACAGGTATTGTTGCAGGTACTCATTTCAGAGGACAATTTGAAGCTCGAATGAAAGGAATCCTTCAAGAAGCCAAAGCATTGGGTAATGTCGTGCTGGTGATCGATGAAATTCACAATATTATGGGAGCCGGTGATGCGGAAGGGGCAATGAATGCTGCAAATATTCTAAAACCTGCATTGGCCAAGGGAGAGGTGCAGGTTATAGGAGCAACTACATTAGATGAGTATCGTAAACACATTGAAAAGGACTCCGCATTGGAAAGACGTTTTCAACCGATCATTGGGGATGACCCGAGCATAGACGACGCAGTGGAAATCATTATGGGAATCAAGGATTATTACGAGGACTACCATAAGGTTAAAATTGACCGTGATGTGGTGGAAGCTGCCGTTATTTTATCCGAGCGATACATCAGTGAACGGTACTTACCGGATAAAGCCATTGACGTTATCGACGAAGCCGGTTCGAAAGCCAATTTGGAAAATCCATACATTACGCGTGAAATTGAGCTTATGGAAGAAATCGACTGGATCGAAGCTGAAAATGATAGCAATGTCATCGACGGTGTTGTACAGGATTATGAAAAAGCCGCAAAATTAAAATCCAAACGAATTAATGCGGAAGAACAGTTGAAAGAAAATCGTGAAAAAATCGGCAACTACAGCCTCAAGGAGGAGGATATCGCCGCAGTAATCGAAGTTTGGACGAATATACCGGTTCAACGCATTACTCAAGCTGAAGCTGACAAGTTGTTGAAATTAGAGGAAAATCTTCATAAACGGGTAATCAGCCAAAACAATGCTGTGACCACCATTTCAAAAGCCATAAGGAGAAACCGCTCCGGTTTGAAACGAAAAAAAAGGCCTGCTTCCTTTATATTCGTAGGACCTACCGGTGTCGGGAAAACCGAGTTGGTGAAAGCTCTCACCGAAGAATTGTTTGAAAGCGAAGAGAACATGATTCGTCTGGATATGAGTGAGTTTATGGAAAAGCACACCGTATCAAAACTCATCGGATCTCCTCCCGGATATGTAGGATATGACGACGGTGGACAGTTGACAGAGAAGATCAGAAGAAAGCCATATTCGGTCATATTGATGGATGAAATTGAAAAAGCTCATCCGGATGTATTCAATATATTGTTGCAGATTATGGAAGATGGACGGTTGACCGACAGTCATGGAAGAACCGTATCTTTTGAAAACACTGTCCTTATTATGACATCAAATGCCGGAACCACATTAAAGTCTAAGGGAATCGGTTTTACTGCCAACCAAACGGATTCTATAGAAGACAGTGTAAAAGAAGCCTTGAAGGAAATATTCCGACCTGAGTTTTTGAACCGTGTGGATGATGTGGTGATATTCACCGAATTGAACAAAGATGATATACGAAAGATTGCCGTGCTGATGTTAAATGATTTGGCAGAGGACTTAGCGGAAAAGGATATTCATTTGAAGTATACCGATGATGTCGTTACATTCGTCTCCGAAAAAGGATATAACAGGCAATATGGTGCACGTCCCTTGAGAAGGGCTATTCAAGTTCATATTGAGGATCTTTTGAGTGACTTATTCCTTCGGGAAAAATTAAAACATCAAGATACGGTATCCTTATCCGTGAAAGACGGTGCATTGGATGTAAATATTACAAGCAATAAGATCGAAATGATTGAAAGTTTAGAATAATGACTAGCAAATAATTTGATATAACTTTACGAGGTGTTATTATGGGGTATCCTAGTTTTCACGAAGTACTGGAAAAGCTGAAGGTTGAGAAAATTCACGAGGAAGAATGGGCTGAATTGTGGGATCATTCCCAGGCTTGTTTTTCCTTGGATGCGGAATTTCTGCAAAAGGATTTCATTGTGGAGCAGAACCAATATTTACATTTGATCGATGAAGTGTTGGAAATGATCCTTACCACATTGGATCATGTACGTAAGGATGAATACTTGGCACGCTTTTTGTTCCACATGAACTATGTTGTTTTTGTAAAACAGCACAAACCTGCCGAAACATTGTCCCTTTGGCCGGACCTTCATAATGTGTTGGGGGATTTGAGGGGCGGCTTTGATGCCATTGTCTACATATCCGGCATCGGACTGATCAAGGAAGAGTTTCGAAAGCACGGTATTGAACGTGCAACGTTGGAACATACTTTGTATGACTTGATGGAAAAGTTTTATCGATATCACAATACATATGGTATCTGGTATGTGGATTGTCACAGTTGGATGTGTCGGGTTTTTAAAGGTGTATTCATTAATATCGGCCGTCTGCAATATGAGTTTAAGAAAAATTACTCCTTGAAAGTGTTCAGACATAAAAAAGATGACACAACCGTAGCGTTTTTTGTTAACGAGCAAATCGTCAGAAAAGACGGCTTGATAGACGGAACAAACAATGTCAGTGACCCGGATGCCTTCAAGACGGTTTTCTCGGAAGACGACAACACAATCACCGGAAATCCTGTAATGCCGACAGGTTATGTCAGTAATAAGGTGATCATATTACATAAAGAAGAATGGGAAATCGGATTGGATGTAGGAGACAATGTTTTGAACATCCATATTCCGGGGGGAAGAGGAAGAATGCCCTATGAAGATTGTGCCTATTCTTTGAAAACTGCTATTTCTTTCTACAAGGAGCATTACCCGAATGAGCATCCGAAAGCTTTTTACTGCAGTTCATGGTTATTGGGAAACGGTTTGGAGCTGTTATTAAAAGAAGACAGTAATATTATTCGTTTTCAAAGGGAATTCTATTTGGCTCCGGTAAAATCCGATGAAAAGGGAACCAACTTTTTTATGTTTGGTAAATATGATATCTCGGATGTCACACCCAAAACCACACTGGAAAAGAAATTGTTCGAATACATGGACAAAGGCATATATATGTACAACGGTTGCGGGTTTATTTTATTCAAGGATATTCAACGGTATGGTGAACAATATTACAGAAATCGGTTTATCACACTTTAAATAAGCATATCCCTAAAATTGCCTTCATATGATAAGGTATGAAAAAGCAATATAATCGAGATAGAGCAATAGCATATGCCGGAAAGTGGGCATACGGGAGAAACAAGCAGTATTACGCATTCGATTCGATAGGAGGCGATTGCACCAATTTTATCTCCCAATGCCTGCATGCAGGATCCGGTGTCATGAATTACACCCCTGTGCACGGTTGGTTTTATATCAACGTAAACAACAGAAGTCCCGCTTGGACCGGTGTGGAGTTCCTGTACCAATTTTTATTAGGAAACAAAGGTGCCGGACCTGTAGGTGAAATCAGTGACATCTATCATGTGGAACCGGGGGATATTGTTCAACTTCAATTCGAGGGTATGAATCGCTTTTCACATTCATTGATGATTAATGATATAAAAAGTCCTGTCACGGAGTCGAGCATTTTTGTTACGACCCATGACAGGAATTGTTTTAATTGTCCTTTGAGTGAATATGTTTATGAAAATTTACGATTTATCAAGATCGCAGGTGTTAATCTATAATGCATGATTTTACGACCTGTAGCTGGCATTAATCTTTACATAATCAAATGAAAAGTCACATGTCCAGACCCTGTCGCCGAACTTGCCTTCATTCAGTTTTACAGACAAAAGGATTTCGTCGCTTTTCAAAATTTCCAATGCGTGAGTTTCGTCAAAAGCAACAGCTTCTCCGGATTTACATACTAACAAATCCCCGATATGGATATCTGTTTTATTCGGATCGAAATCCGCACCGGAGTAACCTAAAGCGGTGATAATACGTCCCCAGTTGGCATCTTGTCCGAACATTGCTGTTTTTACCAAGGGAGATTTTGCAATTGCAAAAGCGGCTTTTTTAGCGTCTTCAGATGACTTGGCACCGTTCACCCTGACTTCGATGAGTTTTGTAGCACCTTCTCCGTCTTTTGCAATCATTTTTGCCAGTTCGGTACATACATGCAAATAAGCTTGATAAAATTCGTCGTAGGCTTTGGAGTTCTCGTCGATCTTTTCATTCTCCGCCATGCCATTGGCCAATGATATCACCATATCGCAAACACTGGTGTCCCCGTCTACAGAGGTTCTGTTAAAAGTTTTTTCCGTGCATGATGATAAAACTTTTTGCAGAACACTTTTGGATATGTTTGCATCGGTGGTGATGACACCGATCAATGTTGCCATATTCGGATGGATCATACCGCTACCTTTGGCCATACCGCCGATGGTCACCGTCTTGCCGTTGATCTGAGTTTGCAATGAGATTTCCTTGGCGAAAGTGTCGGTGGTCATTATGGCTAACGCGGCTTCATGCCCGCCTTCCGGATTCATATTGCTGATCAGCTCATCCAACCCCGGGCGAATTTTATCCATATCCAAAGGTTTGCCGATTACGCCGGTAGAACCCACCAAGATATCCTCAGGCTCTAAATCCATCATCTGAGCAACCGTTTCAGCGATTTCGCAAGCATCTTCGTATCCTTCCGATCCGTTACATGCATTGGCATTTCCGCTGTTGATCACCAACGCATTCGCATAACCGTTCTTTATATTTTTCATCGTCAATTGCAATGAATGGCCTTTTACGGTATTCTGTGTGAATACCCCCGCTGCAACAGCCATATCTTCGGAACACACAATTGACAAATCCAATTGATTGTCTTTTTTTAGTCCACATGCGATACCGGTCGCAAAATAGCCTATAGGAGCAGTAACACCGCCCTGAACTAATTTCATCATTCAATCACCTCAATTTCATATGAATTTATTATACATTAAATCCACACTATATTCAATTATATTATGCTATATTGCAAGTTTTTTGAAATTTATCTTGATTAGCAATTCATGGCTGGAAAGCATAAGGAACAACTTGTAAAACAGCTGAATATAATGAAAGAAAGGGCGTAGACCCGTTCCATAAATAAACAGGAGGACATGTTATGACCACCATATTAATATATAATCCCGAAATTAATGCCATTGAACGTTATGAGAGGGAAGAGAGCCAACCCATGCCCTATAGTGAGGGAAATAATCTTCTTGTAAACGAGTTTCGAGGCAGTAGCAACAGTACGGTTCTTTGGAGTGACCGAAGAGCCATTGAAGCTTTTAATGTAACAAGAACTAATTGGGGAAGACCTATTTATGTCGGTTTTGCATTTAAGAGAATTTGGGAAGGCGGCCACGGGTGTCAGTCCCAACATTATGCCGGAGTATCCTTTGATGTGGCTCAAAACCTGACGTCAGCCGAACGGGCACAGTTGAGAAACCTGGCAGAAAGCTTGGGAGTGTGGGGTTATGTCGAACCGGAATACTTGACACCCACATGGGTGCACTTTGACAGGAGAACCGGAACTCCTGCATGTGCCGCAGGATATCCCACATTACGATTTGGTAGCAGAGGCGTTTATGTGTTGGTGCTTCAAGATGCTTTGAATGCATTAGGCTATACCGGAAGCGGCTTGGACGGAGTTTTCGGTGCGGGTACCCAAAATGCAGTAATGAGATTTCAACGGGATCGGGGGATTTCAGCGGATGGCATAGTCGGTTGCATGACTTGGACCGAGCTGGCATGTGATGCCCGTGGTGCGGGGCAGACGGCTACAGTTGTCAATCCGTAAAACTATATAACAGGCTCAACAATAACTTTAAATTCTAACGGTTCAACTTAAGTGTATTCATGATATAATTGCTTTTGAACGGTAAATAAACAAAAGCGGGTGTCAAAAGATGTATACTTATTCACAAATGTATGATGTAGTAGTGACCGGTGGCGGCATATCAGGTGCTATGGCCGCTGTAGCCGCCGCACGGGAAGGATGTAAAACGTTATTAATTGAAAGAAACGGAGCCCTCGGAGGTATGGGTACTTTAGGCCTTGTGCAACCCATCACCACTTGGGGAATCAAAGGAAAATACGTTTTAGGCGGGACTGGAAAACAGCTCCTAAAAAAATTAGCTTCAAGGTCCTCCGATGCATCTACCCCCATGACTCTTTACGGTCCTACTTGTGACAGTGAATATCTGAAAATAGAGCTAGAACGTCTTTGTTTGGATAATGGCGTCAGTATTTTATATTATGGATGGGTACGGGATGTGGTAAAAGATGAAACCGGTCGAATTTTAAAACTCATCACACTCACCAAGCAAGGTGACTTGGAGATTCAAGGTAAAACATTTGTGGATGCCACCGGAGACGGCGACTTATGTGCATTATGCGGAGTTCCTTTTGAAGATCTTGCAAGTACCACAGGCCAACAGGGAATGACGATGATGATGATCGTATCCGGAATCAATTTTGATGCATGTCTTCCTCTTGCCAATATGAATGAGATTTACAACAAATATGCCGTAAATGGAAGATCAGTGTGCTATTTCCCGCATCCCCGCAAAGGAAGCGCCTATTTTAATATGACTGAGGTTTATGGTATGAGCGGACTTTTAGCATCGGATTTGACCAAGGCCACTCTCCAATGCAGAAAACAAGCCTGGGATATTTTAAATGTATTTAAAAAGTTTCTTCCGGGATTTGAAAACGCATATATCGAACAAACGGCACCTGTAATCGGAGTGCGTGAAACCAGAAGAATGAAAGGTGTATATATCTTGAATGAAGAGGATGTCAAAACCGGTAGAAACTTTGAAGATCGTATCGCTCGTGCTTCTTGTCCGGTAGACGTACATTTTCGAAATGATGGTAACGCCGTATATTACACATTGGACAAAAGCTATTCTATACCTTACAGAGCCTTGTTAACCAATGAAGTTCCCAATTTGATCGTCTGCGGGAGGTGTATTTCCACCGATCAGGCAGCCCATTCATCAGTTCGCCGCATGGCTCCCGGGTTTGCCACCGGGGAAGCTGCCGGTGTTGCAGCATCCATGGCGGCACGGACAAAGGATGCAAGAACCATATCTGTCCCTCAACTTCAAGAAAAACTAAAAAGGCTGGGAGCAATCCTGGATGTTGATAACTAAATAGAAGAATCAAAGTAAAGGAGTAATTTTACATGAAGAATGAAATCAAAATAATAAGTCCTTGGAATGGTGATTTTATGTACAAGGATGACGGTTATGAAAGGGGAGACACCTTAGTGGTTCCGGTAACGGTACAAGCCCCCTCGAAACACGGGTTGAAAATCAACGGTGTACCTCTTACGGAGGATGACGGTGTGCTTAAAGCCGATGTTGCATTAACCGGATATGAAAACAAAGTTGTACTCACTGATCAGAATGAAAATGTCTTGGACCGGATAGCATTGTTTTGGGCAAAAGACACCTATAAAAAGGTTCGCTTTTCATTGGACGACAATATATGGTGGCTCAGGGATCTTGCTGAAAACGCCAATGTTTATCAATCTTTGTTTGATAATAAGTTTTTAGCATTTTGGAAAAAGCTACATGATGAATTCGGTTCAAAGGTTCACTTTAATATCTATTACCAAGACGGTGATTTCAATTTATCTATGATGCCGGTGAAATACAAGGAGGAATTCATTGCCAATTCCGATTGGATTGCTTTGACATTTCATGCTTTGGCCAATGATCCGGACAGGCCTTATGAAAACACCACCTATGAAAAAATATATGCCCATTGCAAGATGATCACAGATGAAATTAAACGGTTTGCAGGAGAAGAGTTGTTGAGCGATTATACAACGGTGCACTGGGGTGCCGTGAACAGAGAAGGTTGTAGAGCTCTTAAAGATTTTGGTTTCAAGGGACTTGTGGGATATTTTGAAATGGTGAATGGAAAACCTTTGGTGTCTTACTATTTTGACGAATATGTCGTCAACCATGTAAACCGGCGTGATATATGGAGAGATACCGAATTCGGATTGACATTCATCAAGAACGATATGGTGGTTAACACCGTTGATTTAAAAGATATCATACCCAAGCTGGAAAAGGTTTTGAGCAATCCACATACATCTGCATTCATCGAGCTGATGATTCATGAACAATATTACTATCCGCATTATGTACAATATCAACCGGATTACGAACAAAAAGTATGGGATGCCGTTAAATATATTGCGGAAAAAGGATATAAACCGGCTTTCCTGAAGGAAATTCTCTGATTTATGATAAAACAACAGTATTAGGAGAATATATAGTGTGAATGTGGTGTACCGGAAGAAATTACATAAAAAAGAGAAAGGCGTGTGCACCACTTATGATTTCTTTGAAATATTTTGATTTGATCGGCATGGATGCTCAATTAAAGCAAAAGGCCGATCAAATCAAAAACAATTTAACCAATTTAAATGGATTCAATCCGCAAAAAGTGTATGTAACCGAATATCTTCGGTCGGATCAGAAAAAAGTATTTGAAAACCTCGTTTTTCTTTCTAATGGTGTGATTTGTGAAGTGAAGAACTTTTCCACCGAAGAAAGATATACTTTATACAAAGTCGACTCCAATGTGGCGGCTGTGCAAATTATGAAAAATGATCATGACTTTAAAAGCTTTAATCAAGTATCCCGAATTCATGCACGTATCATTTTTCGATACGGTGTTGACTTTACCCTTAAGGGTACCGGTGAAAATTGCAGATTTTTAGTGGATCTTTTGAATACAGTGTTTTTTAAGGATCTAAACGGTGCTATGGGCGGTCTTTAGACCGTCAATATCAAAACCGAATAATTGAATTGTCCTCAGATCCTGCTTTGTATATCCGTCCATATGAAGGGCAATCATATCTTTCAATGCTCCGGCGACCGTGGAATCAACCCAACCGGAACGAATCAAAGAAAGGCAGTCATTCATGACCGAGTGATCATAGCTACCGTTTTGATGAGCTAAATAAATATAATGCCACAAATTGTCCTGAGTGATGGGAATTATCGCATTGTCGGCGGATTGCCTGATTTGCCTTATCTGTTCCTTGTTTTGAGAGGTCAATGCGACGGAGAAAACAGTGTTGGCGTATTCCGGTGTCATATTATTGATGGGTATGTATTGGAACAAGGAAGCGATCAATCGGTTTTCACACACATCGGGTTGTTGATCCGACAGATATCGTATCATATGCCAACGTAACGACTCTACGATTCCCGGTTGAATAACAAGATCCGTGTATACTATGGTTTTAACGAAATCATGACGCTTGGAGGGATTGCTCATAAAGTGCAAGGCAATCAAAATTCCGGTTACAATATTCCGATTTCGTTTATAGCTCCATATGACTCGATTCAACTTACCCGTTAAGTCTACTGTTTTGCAGTCCACGGGGATGCGCACATTCGGATCGGTCAAAGGATGATCAGAGCAGACACCGTGCACCAAGTCTTGCATTAATATTCGCTTTTGCTTAATATTCTCACCGTTTTTATCAAAATGTCGAATGGCTTGCATGATTTTGCCTTCTTGAAGCAAACATAAAATATATCCGATATTGGCGCGTTCATAATACGGATCCAACTGCAGAGCTTTTGCAAAATAATTCATGGCTTTATCGTAGGAAGAGCTCATCAGCTCCAGCTCTCCTAATGCATAATAACCATAGGGCTTATCAGGATGCTTGTCGACATAATCGTTGTATTTAATCTTTCTAATTTCGATCACTGATGAATCCATTAGTTTCCTCCGCTCTCGGGCTGGGTTATTTCTTCAGTCTCTTTCAAATAGTCGTTGATGACTTCTTGAATGGTAGAGTCTTTAATTTTAATTGAAAACTCGATTCTTCTGTTCTTCGCTAAAGATTGGGACGAATCTCCGGGATCAATCGGTCGAAATTCTGAATAGCCTGCCGCAGCAAAGTATTGATTGTAAGCATTCAACAAATTGGGATTGGACTCAAATAGGTATCGAATCACGGAATTAGCTCTGTTTAAGGATAAACTCATATTTGCCATATCGTCACCGGTCTTATCGGCGTGACCTTCTACGGTAATGGAGTCTATAATACTCCTCATCTCCGGATTACTCAATACATTTTCAAATGCAGTTGCAAATTGATCAAGCAAAAGCTTACCGTCCGGTTTGATGGTGTATTGGGCTGTATCAAACAAAACAGCTTCATTGATGATAATGTTGGCATTGTCTCCGATCTCTACCAAGGGAAGGCCTTGTTCGTTTGTAGTACCCAATTGGGCTTCAATGGATTCTTTTACGCTGGCGAACAACTCAGCTCTCATTACCGAGATGTTTTCCAGTTTTTCACGCAGCAATCTCAGCTCTTCATCATTGACTGCAATGATATTTTGTTTTTCTTCCAAGTTTCCAATTAAAACGACTAATAATTCTTCGGCATTTTTCTTCTCTTCATTTATGGCTTTGAGTTCTTCTTCACTGACTTTTAAATCGTCTTCTAAGGCATTCAACTTATCCCCAAGGATAATCAAAGCGTTTTCCTTTGAGTCCAAGAGACTTTCCAATTCTACGAGCATATTTTGTTTGTCCAACAACTCTTTTTCACGCTCGGTGAGAGCAATTTCAGTGTCTTTGAGTTTTTCTTGTTCACCTTTTAAGTTGATGGAGATGGATATATTTTTCAAAAACACCATCACCACCAAGAACAACATGACCAATGAAAAAGTGGACATGACATCGGCAAATGATGGCCAGTAATTTTCCTCCGGACTATTATCACTAAAGTTTCTTCTTCTTTTCAATGTGTTTCACCCCGTTAAATGATACTGATTGAGCAATTTTATATAGATCGTATACTAGAACCAACTCTTCTTTTTCTTGGGACTGACTGTCTCTTCTTGATCCGAAGATGATTTATGTACTTGCTCAAATTTTTCTATCGAACCTTTAATCTCATCCAGTTTTCCGTCGATATTACCGGTTGCCACTTGGTTATAGGTCATAACCTGCTGAGGTAATAACGCGATTGTTTTGGCCAAGGACTTCTCGTTTTCCTTAAAGGTTTCCATAGCAGCCATCACATTGCTCAATGCACCTTGGACGTTATTGACCACCTCGGTGGACATTTGCTTATTACCATCACGTAAAGCAAGTGTAACGGCATCAGCCAAATGAGTACCGGATGCTTTAAGATCCTGATTGAATGTATGTAAAGAATGGATGAAGTTATCTTGTATTTTTTGCAACTCTGCAGAAGAAGTATCGGTGTTGCTCTTTAAATCGTTAGACAACTTATTAATGAAGGAAACCGTACGATCCAAATTACCTACAATACTGTCGATTTGACTAAGTACATCGGTATTAAAGGAGGTGATTTGATCCGCAACCACCGTTACTTTTTCCGAGAAGTCACTCATGGATGAATAATTTTTGCTGATCACCGAAGCGGATTGATGCAATGCTTCAGTCACTTTGATAAAGTTGACATCCATCAACTGTATGTTGTTTCTCATGTTGGTGTTAAACTCGCTCAAGCTCCTCATGTTACCGGCGAAGTTTGCCAAAGAGCTGTCGAATCTCTCCACGGTGTTATCCAAGGTCTGGGAGGAGACAGAAACATCCATCACTACATTGGTAAGTCGTTCTCCAAAGTCTTCCACTGTCTTGGTCATGGAATTTTCTATTTTTGTCCCGAATTCTACGAATGTTTCTTTTAAGATATTGTTCAACATGGTATATTCGGTTTCTTTATCTTTCGAGACCACAATGGATACGGTATTGTCCAAATATTCTTCGATGGTCACCATTAAGGATTCCCGTGTTTTCTCGCAGCTGGCGACAATAAATACAACGGTCAGGATAATGTTGAAGCCGATCCCGAATAAGCTGGTGGCAAAAGCTACACCCATTCCTGATGCTGTACCTGATAAACTTTCCAATAATTGATTCATGTTGACGGCAGCATCGTTGATAATGTTGGATGTAATAATTTCAATCAATTTTGTGACGGATACCGTCAGTCCCCAGAAGGTACCGAACAAACCGAGAATAACCAGTATGGCAGGGCTCCTTTTGACAAAGGACTCGGCAATTGCCATAGGTTTCATATTTTCATTAAAACTTTTCTCGATGATGGCCTGAGTGTTGACTTCACTCAAGCTGTTTTTGGCGGCTAATTTATACTCTTGCACGATACTGTTCAATAATTCATTATTAAAAATACCTGCTTTTGTTTGCTTTTTACTGTCAAAACAGTTTGCTATAGATTTATAGCGCAAAATAGTAATAAAATTCGTGATTAGGGCTAAAATAAATACAAAGATGATAAGCGCGATGATAATAATACCAGCGGTGCCGATTTCTTTTATCATATCCAATAGAGAGACTTTGATCATGATATTTTTTCACTCCTATTTTTAGTAAATTGAAAGATGAAGCGATGCAAAAACAATATTTTTACATAACCGTTCTAATTTTTTTTAACCTTGCCTACACGTACATAGTCATACATATAGGGTTTTTAAATAAATATTCCTACATCAACCCTTTTTATATTATAATAATAGCATATAATATAATGAATTCATAGTTGAATAAACAAGAAACACAAGGAAATTTTTGTTTACAAGCGAAGGTTCATATGATATAATTTGTTTTTGTTATAACCGATTGCTATGTTTGAAGAATCTCCGACTTCTTACTTGGCTTTACGGTGATAAAATTTTAGGAGGTAAACTGTTATGAGACAAAGTAAACAAGAAATTATCGAGCAATTCAAGCAACATGAGAATGACACGGGTTCTCCGGAAGTTCAAATCGCCTTATTGACCGATAGGATCAACTACTTGAACGAGCATTTGAAGACCCATAAAAAGGATCACCACTCTCGCAGAGGGTTGTTAAAGATGGTTGGTCATCGTCGTGCTCTACTGAACTACTTAATGGATTCGGATATTGAAAAATACCGTGATCTTATTGCAAGGTTAAATTTAAGAAAGTAACAAAGAGGGGGGAGACCCCCTTTTGTTATAAAAAAATAAAAATAAATAGGTTAAGTTAATTTTGTAACAATCACTTGCATTCATTGGTTAACAGAAAATTGAGACCGCAGCACATGTTTTTAAAAGGAAATCAAACGTGTTTTACGGTGTCAGTTTTCTGGGATCTATCGATGAGTGCAGTGTTTGAATATATATTGGAGGATTTAATTCAATGCACAAAGTATTTAAAACTAATTATGCAGGCAGAGAATTGGTAGTAGAAACAGGTGAGATCGCCCAGTTTGCTAATGGATCTGTATTAATTCGATATGGAGACACTGTATTGCTATGTACAGCTACTGCTTCAACGGCACCTAGAGAAGGGATTGATTTTTTCCCGTTAAGCGTGGATTTTGAAGAAAAGCTGTACTCAGTCGGTAAAATTCCCGGAGGTTACATCAAAAGGGAGGGGAAACCTTCTGAAAAAGCCGTTTTAGCGGCTAGAGCCATTGATCGTCCCTTGCGTCCGAGATTTCCCGGTGATTTGAGAAACGACGTGGTTATAAACTGTACTGTTTTATCTGTTGATCAGGATAACTCGCCGGAGATTACCGGAATGGTGGGAGCATCCATTGCTCTTAGCATTTCAGATATTCCCTTTAACGGACCGGTAGGAGGCATTGTATTAGGCTTGGTCGACGGTAAGGTGGTCTTCAACCCCGATGCAAAACAATCTTTAGCCAGTCAAATGGAAGTAACATTGGCGGCAACAAAGGACAAAATCATCATGATTGAAGCCGGAGCCAATGAGGTTGATGATCAGGTTATGTTAGCTGCAATCAAAGAAGGCCACGAAGAAATCAAAAAGCTGATCGATTTTATTGAAGAAATTACAAACGAGATCGGAAAACCCAAATTTGAATATGAATCAGCTGCTGTTCCTGAAGAAGCTTTTAACGAGATTGCCGAATTTGCCGATAAAATGATGGAAGAAGCCCTTTTCGTTGAAGATAAGGCACAAAGAGATATTAATGTCAGCAAAGTCACCCAAGCTGTTCAAGAAGAATTCGGTGAAAAATATATGGAAACTCCAAGCTTTATCGCGGATTCATTGTACAACCTTCAGAAAAAGATTGTTCGCCGTAACCTTTTAAACAATCATAAGAGAGTGGACGGACGTTCATTGGATACCATCAGACCGTTGGATGCCCAAGTTGGTTTACTTCCGAGAACTCATGGATCGGCTCTTTTCCAAAGAGGACAAACCCAGGTCATTTCCACCGTCACATTAGGCGCAATGGCTGAGGTGCAAATGCTAGATGGTATCAGTTTGGAAGAAACAAAACGATATATGCATCATTACAACTTTCCTGCATTCAGCGTAGGAGAAGCCAGATCCTCAAGAGGAGCAGGCAGAAGAGAGATCGGACACGGCGCATTGGCGGAACGTTCCTTGGTACCGGTGTTGCCGACAGAAGAAGAATTCCCATATGCCATACGCGTGGTTTCCGAGGTTATGATGTCCAACGGCTCCACATCACAAGGAAGCGTTTGTGGCAGCACATTAGCTTTGATGGATGCAGGTGTACCCATTAAAACTCCTGTTGCAGGTATTTCCGCAGGGTTGGTTACGGACGATGTTGATTCTGAAAAGCATGTAACATTTGTGGACATTCAAGGAATCGAGGACTTTTTCGGCGATATGGACTTTAAGGTGGCCGGAACCAAAAACGGAATCACCTCTATCCAAGTGGACATCAAATTGGACGGGCTGACACACGATGTGATCGAGGAAGCTTTTGAAATCACTAGGAAGGGACGCAATTATATATTGGACGAAGTCATTTTAAAATGCATAGACAAGCCCAGAGATCAGGTATCCAAATATGCGCCTAAGACATTCCAAACGAAAATTCATCCTGACAAGATTCGTGAAGTCATCGGCACAGGTGGTAAGGTCATTAACAAGATCATCGACGAAACCGGCGT
>CALCRE010000179.1 GCA_937894465.1 uncultured Clostridia bacterium | reverse complement strand
CATGCTCGTGTTTCAATATCCGTCCCATCCTTAACTCTAAACACCAAATTCTCGTGGGTGTGATCAGATTTTCAGGGTTGAACATGACGACGAAATATGTATGATGTTTTGCTGGACAAACAATTAACAAGCATTGTATCCAGTTCACAAACCACACCCCTTTCAAAGATATTTTATTATAATATTTCCTTACAAGTCATGTCTTAAAGTCTGTTATTTCGTCCGCTCCACCGGCAAGCTGTTCTTTTTCATTTATAAAGCTCCATAACAGCACAACATGCCTTATAAAAAAACCTTGTCGATGGTATTCCGAATGGATACCATCTCTTATCATTTTAGAATCATGCTTATACTCCATAGCATATCACCCGGCACTGCCTATAAAAAAGTTTAGTGCATTTTTCACACCTGCATCAGCAGAAAACCAAATAGCCGAAGTGATGTGTTTCTCAGCCGCTACATCTCTCAGTCAGCACCCGCACGATTTCATCAGTTACTTTTGCAAATTCGCGGATTTTCGCTGCGATTTTACTACGTCGTTCTTTGTCTTGTAAAACCTCCAGCGACACATTGAATCCCCCGCCGAGGGCTTCTAAATCCGTACCATGATCGTTATTCCACATTTCCCCGATGCGTTTGTACAGGCGGCTGATTTCCTCTAAAAATGTCATATCCGGGTTGAGATTTTGCGCTCGTTTTAAATATTCATGGCAACAGGAACCGTTTGTGGCAAGCACGCAAACATAATTCGTATGGTAGCCCCAAGGATCAAATTCTTCGGTGGTCATGTTGTCAAATTTACCGTTTCCAATATCCCTCGCCCACGCCCTGAATGCCTCCGCACCAAAACAATAGCTATCTGTTTTTATGCTCTGAATCCCGGGAATGGCCTTAATCGCTTCACGGTAAAGCTGTGCAAGGGGACGGTTTTCCTTTCTTTCTCCAACAAAAATCCAGCCGCCTTTCCTCTCGGGATCCCAAATGTCGTGGCCGCTCAATGCTTTTTCCAATGTCATTCGTTCCGGCTGGTTTTTGTCTCCGGTAATATAAAGCAATACTTTTCCGTAATCTTCATACCCGACCAGTACGCCGACCGGATATCCCCATATCATGACAGGGATTCCTTTATCAATATAAGAAGTCAGCGTGTTTAAGTACATTTCGGAGTTTTCCTTAAGTTCTTTTAATGAAACATAGGTCGCGGCATATCCGCATTTGGCGAAAGTATCTTTGACAAACTGCTTGGGGTTTTCGTCCATCATATAACTTGATAAAGCATCGCCGAAGTACTTGGTATAGGTATAATGCTGGGTGAATACATCCCCGGTAAGGCCTGCAAAAAGCCAATAGTCGTAGTCCCTTTCGCCCAAACATTCCATCACATATTTTGCACACCCGTTAAACCAATAGTTCTCACCGTGTTCGCTGGTGACAAGGCGATGAATGTTCGAGATAATATTATTATTTTGTTTTGTGATCATGACAAGCTCTCTTTCTTTCGTTTTATTTTTTTGTTTCCCCATAAGCTGTGAAACACGGATAGATCTAAAGTACTTAATCCCTTGTCCGTTTGAACCTATGATGATCGGCAACGCTTTTTCAAGGCGTAAATCTAAATGCATATAGGGAAAATTCTTTCCGCAATAGCGCAATTCATCATTGATAAATACCGCTAAATGTTTTGTGCCGACGATCCATGTCAAACGATTATAGTCGTTTTTCATGATTCTTCCACGCTGATGGAAATCAAACCGATCTCTAAAAATCGGTTGATGAAAACGTAGGGCTTCTTCGGGTATGTCCCTTCGGTTTCCCATATTGATGCCGTAATAATAGCTTAAGTCCTCACCATGATACAGAATGATGCTTCCTTCTGAATCGCCATAGCTGAAGCGCTCTCCCGTTCCCATAACACGAAATACCACATCAACACGGAACGGAAGTTTGACAGAGACATTGGTAGATAACACACGAGTGCTGATCCACCCCGTATACTCAACTTCTCCGTCCTCCGTTATGCGGTAGTGGGGATTGTTGATTGGTGTGAGCTTGTCCAGCGGAACATCAACTTGCCATAATACCGGGTTAGCTGCTTCTATTTCGTCAATCCTTATATCCGTCACTTCCTCCGGTAAGTCGAACAGCGAAGGATCAGCCAATCGCTTTTTCACAGGAACAAACAACGTCACAAGGGATCTTTTTTCATCGGGGGATATCAAATTTTCCAACATGGCAGGATTACGCAGTCCGCCGCCGTTGTTATAGTCAACCTGATAGAATTTATTGTCGTCAAAGGATGTTACGAGAGAATGGAACCGTTCACCCAAATCCTCATCTAAATATACGTTAACTGCAGCGAACAATCCCCCGTCAAAAATGAAATCAGAATATTCACTGTCGTTGATAAAGTCATCGGGAATGCGCTGTATCATCACATCACCCATATCGGTTTGGTATTCGAACCGCTCTTGCTGACCCGGATTGTCGATGAAAATTTTTTGTGTCTGTATCCAACGCCAAAAGCCTTCCACATCTGATTCCTTCGGACTTGCTTTGAGAAAGGATGACACAACCCGAAAGGCGGGCAATGAAACGATCACCGGGTCAACAGGTTTTGCCAACCGCTCACTCAGGTTGCTCAAGTTCTTGTATGTAACGGGTTTAATTTCTTCTATCAATTCAATCTGCTTGTCCATTTCTTCGTAAAGAAGAGGCAGAGCAGAGATTTTGGTTACACCGTTCTCCCGCATTGTATGCAAAAATTCGCTGACAATTCGCTTCAGCTCCGACAGCGCGCCGATTTCCTCGTCAATAGCCTGTATACGGTTTACAAAAGTCTCAACCACCACACTCATGCTTTCACTTTCATAAATACGTAAAATATCCTTCACAGGAATCTGCATTTTGCGAAGCACCATGATTTGTCTTAAACGTTCAATGTTCTCCGCGTCATAAAAACGGTATTTCTCAAACGCCGGACGAACGCTTTGAATCAGCCCGACTTGTTCATAATAACGCAAGCTGCGGGAGGACAATCCAAGCTGTGTGGTCAGATCAGTGATTTTTACAAGACAATTGTTAGTTTGATCCATAACGATATAACCTCCTTCCGATATATTTAAAGTCTACCACTTGACTGTGCGTCAACGTCAATGGAGAAAAAAGTTTTTTAACTTAAAACTTCCGTACTATATCGCAAACAATACTTACTTCGTCCAAGTTTGTTACATCAAAGCGTAAACACCGTGAATCCTCCGTTATCTCATTCATGTACGGCAGATTGCACAGAGGGACACCGTCAACCATCACAATATTATTTTTGTCCTCACATTTTCCGCAATTGACACAACCAAACATGTCGATATTCCGATTGATACTAGGTGGCAGTGATTCCCTTCTTAATATCAAATCCTTTGCCACTTCAAATGACAACGGAAGGCGGATATTTAAACGGTCAACAGTTACTCCGAATTTGCAAATCGTCTTTTTGTTTTTTTTGAATGTTACTGTTCTGTTTGGAAAAACATAAGGGTTGAATGAAGAATCAGCAACAAAACCACAATCATCCTGTATTACATAAACAAGCTCTTTCCATAATTCTTTTACCGGCCCTAAGGTATTCATAATACATTTTTGTAAGGGGTTTTGATTAATTTCCCCGGCTAGGATAAAAGTGTAATCCGCCAGCATAAAAGCGACTTTTGCAGGCATTTCTTTTTTCTTTTCCTGCTTTGTTAATTGATGAGCAATCAATTTGATCGACTCAATAAGGTGTTCACCGTTTTCGTAATAAGCATCAAAACGGTCACAGCGTTTATATTCATCTACAGCTTTTTCACCTTTGAAGTAATTAAAACAGAATCCGTATTTTTCAAGCATTCCCATTGGAAATGCAACAGGGTTTTTATATTCCGTCTTAAACTGTGCTTTATCAATCCTTAAACCTTGCGTTTCTCCCTCCGAACACAATTCGCCTGTCAATGCAATAGCGAAAAGAAAGTCCAGTGTGTAAGTTAGGTTGTGGTAATTTTCCAAATCGTCGGACATGATTCCGATTTTAGTCCGTACACTAGGCGCGGTTGATGTTTCATAAGAACGCCAATCCTGATATACAGTGCGTAAAAGACTACTGAACTCGCCAAATCCTTTAATTACGGATTCAGTTACTATAATGTCACTGTTTATGTTTGGCTCATAATCACATACATTACGAAGATAAAATGAGGCTTGATTTTCTATAGACATTTATCTTATCCCCCTTTGATCTGATTGGCATCAGTAAATCGAGCTGCATTCCCTCATTATTACCATCTGTTGTTGCTGTACAATCCCCTCCATTGCAAAAAGAAAAGACGTCTGCTGTCCGTATAATCGTAGGTAAGCGCCTTTCTTGAATTTATTAACCTTATTATGTAAGGCAAGCCCTTATATAATCTTTCATCGTTATCCATGAACTTAGTATTATTTCGGTATCGACTTGCTTAGGATTATGCATATAATTGTTCAGCGTATCAATTATTTTTTTCCTATTAACATATTCAACAACATTGGCACGTTCAGCTTCTGTCATTTTTAAGACATTGTTCTTTGCTAATTTGCTGACCGCAACTGGTAAACTTTTATTATCATACGTCAGTATATTTTTATTGTCCTTAGGCTGCTTTTCATCATATGCTTTTTTTGTCGTAGCTTCAAGCAATAAGCGATAAAGCGATGTGCCAGTGTAGGGATATTTATCAATAGGTAATCTGCTTAACTCAGCTATAATAAATTTTATCTTAACATCTTCATCGTTGCTATCTGATAGAGTAAATACTTTGCCTTCTTCATTAGAAAAAAACAAGGTTTTATTTTGGGGCTGTTTAGGTTTCCAAGGAATGATAGGATCATAAATAACATCATCTTGTGTAGAATCTGTCTCAACTACTGGATTGTCTCCCTTGTCAGGATTTTCCTCCGTCTCAGAAGGGTTTGGATTATTATCGCCCGTTTGTGCAGGATTATCCAATTTCGTATTAGGTTCAGGTATTTTTTTGTATTCTTTTATGAGAGCAAAAAGTCCTGGAATCCGTTCATCGTTAGTTATTAACTTTTTTTGTTGTAGCTTGGAAAAAAGTTCTTGAGAATTAATTCTATACGCGTTTCCTTTTTCGCATTGATTCTCTGCTTTCCTCACCAAAAATGCCTCACCAACAATTTTAAATATTTCCCTTAATAATTTCTCTTTTCCCTTGTGCGCAACATAGTTTAATCCCATAAGCGGAAGGTCAAGTCCAACGTCAGCGTCTTTGCTGACAAGAATTTTCATGAATCGATCAACTAGGGGAAGAAAACTGCTTATATCAGCCAATACTTCTCGAGAATATTCTGTTGCCAGAGCATCATAAACGCTCATATAAAAGCTATATTTAATTATACAATCTTTAACGTCGTTTTTCTTTGAAACAGTTTGTTTGGCGATGCTTTCAACTATTTCGTCGGTATAAATTGTACCACTTAACGGTCTTTTTTCCTGAAACATTCTGTAATAGTAACAACTTTTCTCTATTGACTCCCATTTCTTTACCCCATCAATATGTTTGTCACTTATATATGGCTGTGCAAGTTCCCTCGTTTCGTAGACCACAACTTCTAACTGTGAGATGTTATTTACGAGATCTACCTCGTCTGGGTTCTCATGGTATTTATCATATAATCCTTTACACGCACAAACACGGCGATTACCTTCTAATACAACGTACTTATCACCTAATTTTAAACACGCTATTAATTCAGTTGGATGTAAACCCTTAACATCTTTTATTTTTTCAGACATAACATTTATTGATTCATATTTTTGCAAATATTCTATTATGTCTTCCTGCGTAGCGTTTGCTTTATCTTTGCCAATACGTTCAAAGTAACTGGCAAATCGTGGATTATCGACATCTAGTAAGATGTCCTTTAATTTAACTTTTTCACGTGTATAAGTAGCCATTTTTACATCCTCTCGCAACCAATTTATGTTTCATTACGCTTTATTTGATAAAACATAAGTACTTCTCGAATTTCCATGTCATCAACATTAACATCATCGTCGTTGAACTTGTGCTCTGCGATAATTTTCTCAATCCTATCCCGCTGCCCATCATTAAGAGCATTGAACTTTGCCCACCAAGTGGCAGTTATATTTCCAGTTTCCTCGTCTACATTATCATAAGGATTCGGTTTATCTCCATAGTATTCAATGCGTTTTTCTTTGTCGTATTTATATCGTTGTATTATCAATGCTTCTGGCATCCACAGAATTTTATGAAACTCTTCTATGTCTTTACCAAAAGCGGCTTCAAAGAAAGTCTTGCCCCTACCTATTTTTCCGTGCGTAGAGTTAAGAACTGCTTGTATGGCTCTTATAAATTTTCTGTTCCAATGTGGCTGTCCGATAAAATCTCTGTTTCGGAAATATTCTGGGTCATCAATTGGATGATATTTCATAGGAAATGAATAAATTGCAATGCCAAGTTTCTCACACAAATCGACATTCAAACGCATGCGCTCATAAAGTTCATCAGGGTGGTCTCGGAAATTATACAAAAGATAGTTTGACAAATCACGAATACCATACCTTGCCGCTATCCTAACAGTTCTTTCGTAAGTGTCTTTCATTTCCCAATGGTCGAAAGCAATACGAAGTGGGCGGATGGCGATTTCTGCGATTTTTTTCATTTTTTCATCACTTGCTAATCGACCATCTAGCCCTTGGTTAAAGTCAATAAAACGCATCCGCTCACTTTTCTTGAATAATTTATCATATAATGCTTTTGCCTTTCTATTAAAACCAATAATATTCTCTTTTGTAGCCGTTTCGGGGTATAGCAATCCCAACTTCTCGCGGTCACTGAAAAAGATTCCTTTTTCTTCGCCCTCAAGCTTCTCAGTTATCTCGTCATATATTCTTACGAGTTTCTTAAAATAAGCTCTATCATTGTAGACTTTTTGTCCATCTTCTTCACAAAGATTGAAGCCTTCACATAAATTGCGGTATGCTATATCATATTCATTTGCAGGTACGTAAGTTGCTCCCTTTGCAAAGCCACATTCTTTGATTTCGTTCATTATTCTGTCAAAGCATTCGGATGCAAAAACATTATTATCCATTAAAAGCAGGTCTTTTTTTGCTCCAAAACATTCTTCGACTTTTTGTATTTTTGATTTGATTCCTATATAATTGCAGTAAGTTGGCTCTAATTTGGGGACAGCACAAAAAGCACATCGGTTGATACAACCGCGAGTCATGTAGCCAAAATACGCATTTTCTGTTGGATAGCGGTAGTCAATTTCATCAAGAATCGAATAATCTAAGGGTAATTCATCTATTATAACATTTCCTTTTTCATCCTTGTCATAAGTATACGGTTCCTTTAATAAACCCACATGAGGATATATACCTGTTTCTTTATCTATATAATTAGGCACAAGGCTTGATGCTATACCACCAACATAAACCGCACCATTCACATCACAAAGCTTTTTAGCAAAAAGAATAGTGTCTATGGTTTCCTTCCAGTAGAAAGTAAATAATGTTGTAACTCCAACCCTATCAAACTTTGGGTAATCTTCTATTTTGTAACGTTTGCGATACGCAGACATAATAGCAAGCAAGTCTTGAACAGAACACTCTGCTGCTTCACTTGATGAACGTGAAAACTCAGCTATCGTACCAAGCGGAGCGTGCTTGCCTGTTTTAATGTATTCGATGATCTTTGATGCCCCTCGCTTGACAACAAAGTTATAAACCACATTGTCTGCAATAGAGACCTCTTTGTCTATATTCTCCCAATATTCTTCAAACAAAAGTCGGGCAGCAAAAGATTTTAAATCACCCTTATAGAATCGAACATCATCACCGCGGCAACGATAGTAAGTTGCAATTTTCATTAAACCCATAGGGGGATACTTGTTTTTATAATTAGGTTCTAAGAGAAGAATTTTCCGTTGGTTCATCTAAGTTCGTCCTTAATTCTATTAATAATATTTTCTGAAGTCTTATTATCCGTAGACTTCTGAATAATAGCAAAAATCTTCTCCATAGTCTCCGATAAAAGTTTCCGTTCATTTCTGCTAGCCCAAGGGAACATTGTGTCTACAAGAAATTTTTTCTTGGATTTGTACGTCGTAATATCAGTTTCATCTTCGGAACGCTTATGCTTTTCTTGCGCAGATTCTCCTGATTTCTTTTCTAAAGTATTACCTGTATCGATTGCGCTAATTTCCTCAATTCGTCGTTCAATAATTTGAGAAGTTAATATGGAACGTCCTCCCCCACGTTTTTTCTCAAGATTATTTATTGCCTTTTCTGCCTCTTGTTCTTTTATTTTCAAACCATGTTCTTCGCGTTCTTGTTCCTCGACGGTCAAAAAGCTTCCTTGTGCTTTTTTCTTTGCGAATTCTACGAATTTATCATGATATGAATTTATCTTTTTAATGCTGCTGTTGATATCCGAACCTTCATAATATATGTAATATAGTGTGTTATTAAAGTAATCTTTAAGTTTGTGTTCAAACTCAATTCTAGTAGGATTTTCATTAAAATAGGCGCGTTGGGAGTTCGGTATTAATTCTCGTGAAATAGCAAAGATTTCACCTATAAAATAATTGTTGCCACGTTTGCTCGTTTCGCGTGTAAACATATCCCGTAAGGTATCATCTTCACCAATTTGAATGTTTTCTTTGCGAAGCCTCAACCCACGACTAATCTCCTCTTCTTTTATTGCAGCTTTGAAAGATGTCTTGCCGAACCACATCCATCCAATTAGAGAATTATCATCGGCATAGAAATCATGGAATTCTATGCCGAAAACATCATCTATCCCATTACCCGTCTTTAGATGAGTTTTGTATTTTTTAAAAATTTGCTCACCGTTAATCCTGATATCATACTCATCGATTCTTGTATTTAGTTCTTTCGCGTGGGCATATAACTCTGAACGATAAACAAAATTAGCTTGGTATGGTACAGGCGCGACGAAGGAAAGGTAATCTATTAGTTGCTCAAGATTATCTTCATCTTTGCCACCGAATAGTTCTTCATTCTCATCATTTATGTCAATTAATTCGACTCGGAAAAAATGGTCTGCATCTTTTTTATTAGCAGGGCGAGTGCTGAACTCAATCATAGCGTTGAGAACATCGTTTGCTGAGTGCCTCTGGATTTTTGTGTTAGCTTCATTTATCATTTTACGCATCTTGAGTGCGTCGCACGACATGATGGAAACAATATCCTCACCAGCCCACCGTGACGTAAACACAAGGCGCTTACAATAAGCCAGCCCGCACAACCTTCCAATTCCACGGAATCCCTTGTCTTGCCCCATGATTTTATCGGAATCAGCGATGTTGCCGAGTGTTCTTTGAAATTCCTCGGCCTTAATCCCCGTGGCATTATCTTCTATCACTATGTACCGCTCTTCGGGTTTTAACCAAATATCAATAACTCCCTGACCTAAATCAGGATATTTGTTATTAGTATTTCGAGATTTTAAAATTCCAAGTTTTTCAGCTTTATCAATTTGATCGCAAGCATTTTGAATATACTCGCGATAGATTACCTTGGAATCCTGGTACATTCCCGTTGTTAAGTTTTCTATAATGTTTGCACCAAAAGCATATTCTGACATATTCCATGCTCCTATTTAAATTGTTTGTATATTGGTTTCGGAAATCGAATTTTTAACAAGGAGCGGAATACAGGATTTTGGATCAAATATTCACCCTGCGACAATCTCGTCAACATATTTCGGTATGTATCAGGAAGGCTTCTATATTCCCCAGTGGAGGTTTCGATTGAATTTGTCCTTCCATATGCGTGAGTTGCACAATTTCCAGTCACACGCTTGTGAATAGCAGATCTAAACTGCTCTGCGCCAAATAAGACAACCCCTAAGGAACGTCCTCGTTCTGTTACATCTAAAATTTGGCGAAGTATCGGCGAACTCTTCGGCACGTCACTTGAAGCATATTTATTAAGTTCATCAATGAAAATGACGATGCGGGAAGGGGGCGTAACACCCTCGTTATCATATTCTCCTAGCTTGAGGTTATATATAGTCTTCACAGCGTCGCCAAAAACAAATGCTTGTTTATCCTCAGGTAACTTAGCAATATCAATGACATGGACCTCGTTTTTCTTAATGCGCTTTAATTCATCCGCAAGGCGACATTCGCTTTGTTCCGGGACAACCCTGTTAGCAAACATATCGTCATTTTTGATAGCCTTATTGACGATACGTTTAAATTTACGCCAGCTTAATACGGTAATTTCGCCACTTGAACCCTTCGAACCCTTTTGTGAATTCTCGCTAACAGTTTCTAAGAATTCACTCCATGTCTTAAGATTGCCAAAATCGAGATCTCTCTCATCAATAATTTTGCTTACGATTGCCTCCATAGTTTGATTGGGGTCTTCAACATTGGCAAACATCATTTCGATGCTTTCTTTGTCATCCTCATAAACATATTTGAATTTTTTTAACTTTCTGCTTTCTATATAACTAGATACATCATCACGTAGCAGATAGGTACTTTGTTTAGTGGATTTATTGTCATAATATGGTACGTAGTACTTTACCTGGTTAAAAGGTTTTTGCGATAACTTGAGTTTTTTATATTCTTCGATAATACTATCATCCAACTCATCATTTAGGCGGTCAATTGCCATCAGATCCCGTCCTTTTACATTAAAAAGGACAAATGCTACGCTCTCGTCCTCTTCTGTCTTATTTGCGTAGGTGTCTTGGATCGACTTCATAAGAAACATAGCATAAGAAGTTTTTGCGGCAAGCCCTGAGATACCTGAGATGTTAAGGTGCGCTCCTTCCGATCCAAGTAGAAATTTTGCATTTAATTTCACAGGAAGAGTAACCTCATCTTCAGTACCCTCATACATCTTCAAAGAACCACATACAAGTGGATTATCGACTTTATCTAAACCGAGTGCAAAAATTATCTCTTCTTCACTTGCAAGATACACCTTCGAATTATTATGTACCGGCGTATAATCGCCCTTAGTATTGTAAGATACCTTCGCATAAGCGTAGTTCATCCCAACACGGAAAGTCGGTTCAGAAATATTTGCGTCTCCGAAATCACTGGAGATAAAGTTTGTAAGAAAGCTGGTTGCATCCGTGATATGTGAGATACTCTCAATAACTCCAAAAGTATTAGTACCATCTTCACGCTCAACCTTGACAATGTCAAAAGCATTAAGTTTGGTATCCGAATTAGTCCAGAAATAAAATTCATCAATCGTAGTTGGATTTTGTTCAGTAGCCAAATCTCTACCAATGAGTTTATTTTTTGCCATTGTGACCCCTCCTCAAAATAAATGCAGAAAACTTTCTGCACTAAGATATTGCGACTTCACAAATCGCTCCGTTAGATAAATTGGATAAATATGGTTAGCCCAACGGGTATCAGTCCCATAACAAGTGGGATTTCGTTCGTTGATTATTAATGCGCTAAGTCTATCAACAGTCTCTGTTTCCATTCCATTTTTAACTTCATTTTCACGAACAAGAATTTTTTCCACTTTAAGAATACCGTCAAAAGGTGTTCTCGTTTTACTTTTATCCCTCAGCCGCACATACCACACAGCAAATGCAAGCGGTTCTTTTTCACTACCAAAATAAGCAACAGGCGTGCGGTGATAAAGAGGCAAATCAGCAATAAACCCCGGATTGGCTTTTCCTTTATCGAAGCAAGCTTCTGGATTAAATGATTTTGACAATCCGATAACCCAGTTATAGTTCTGTCTAAATGTCTGGAAACTCTTATCATCATCTTTATCTGTCTTAGTTAGGCGATACTCTAAAGAACCATCCTTAACCAAGTAGTTATCTTGGTTAAGTTTTCCCTCTCGGACAAGTTTTTTGACCATTTCCTTTTCACGTTCAATCATTGCATCTTGAATGCGGGCAGTCCCACGGTCTTCAAACTTGCGTTCGTCATATTTGATTTCATATGGAATAGGGGTAACAAATCTCCATCCACATTGTTTTATTCGGGCAAGTTCATTACTTTCATTAAGCTTAACAGATAGAGCTTCAAAGAATCCTCCCTTACCACTTGGATCTGCAATACTGGGAACGGATAGAACTATTTCTCTCACCAAAGCTTCTGGAATCATCATTTTATTTTCACGCTTGCAAATACCCACACCAACTTGTCCTGCAATCGTTGGGTAAATAACGCTCCTATTGCCGGATTGAGTATAAGCCATATCGTCTACTTTATAAACATGCCTTGAGCCATCAAGAAAATATGTCAACACCTGTTCGTCACGCTCAGCCAAAAACTGAGCCAGCGTTTTGAGCGACTTATAATTTGCCGGAGGTTCAGTTTCTCCGTATTTTTTCCAAGAAAATGTATGGTCTTCACTCTCACTATATTCTAAAGAGGAACGCTCTGAATCAAGACTGTATTTATGCGCTTTATAACTTTTTCCACCAGTCTCTTCTGCAAGAATTTGTGTTATCTTTTTTCTCTTATTTACACTTTCCGCCACGATCATCACAATGTACCCTCTTCTCAAACAAATGATAAATACCCCTTATGAGCGTTTCCCTTGTTTCGCCTTGGGTCTTTCTGCGTTGTCAGGAATAATCCAGATTCGGCTGAGCATGGTAGCACCCAGAATTTTCCCAGCCTTACACCAGAGCTGAACCTGCCGGTCAGTAACGCCCCATTTAGTAGCTGCTTCTTGGACTGTTAAATATCCGTTCATTTAATTAATCCCCAAATAATCCAGCTTAATGTTATTATTTTACTTCGTCTAAACGAAAAGGTCAATAAATTTCAATATTAATCGACAATAATCATCAAAGAAAAATTAGCTATGGCAGAATTATTCCACGTTCCGCTCTCAGCGGCAAGATAAGATAAACTCGTATTTCTCGTGCTGGTTGTTATCTTCAACATTTTCCTATACAGGTTACCTATGCGCTTCTCAAATTAAAAAGGCATCCTGAGTTTAAAGAGAGATACTACAGAATCGAAGCCCATCGGGGTCATAAATAGGCTATTATCGCTGCCTGTAAAATGCATCTGACCGCTATCTGGAACTTCTTAAGCAAGCTGGAATCTTACACACCCGAAGGTTATCTATACCATTGCCCTGTCAATAAATCTAAGATCCTGACAAAAACGCCACCTTGGAACTTCTCAGGAGAGGATTTATACCATAACAGATGGCTCTACTGTATCCTCTTAATACACTGACCTAATAGAGGATCCAATTATCGCCATTTGCCAGCTGTGAACGGCTTGTTTGCAATAAAATTTATATCTGCTACTTCTTTGTTTCAAACTTATACCAAAAACACTTACAATTATAAATCGATTCAATAATCGTTTATGGATGGACCTTTTATCCATTACTTAATGGGGTATTCACCGTTTTCGAAAAAAACTTCAAAACGGTCACAGCGTTTAAAATCGTCGGACATGATTCCGATTTTCGTCCGTACACTAGGCACGGTTGATGTTTCGTAAGACCGCCAATCCTGATATACAGTGCGTAAAAGACTGCTGAACTCGCCAAATCCTTTAATTACGGATTCAGTTACTATAGTATCACCGTTTATGTTTAGCTCATAACCGCATACATTACGAAGATAAAATGTAGCTTGATTTTCAATAGACATTTATTTTTCCTCTTTAATCTTGATCGGTATCATTAAATCGATCTGCCTGTTATCGCCAGTCGATCTATTCCAATCCCAATAATTTAAATGTTCTTCAATCCATCCGCATGTACCGTCAATGGTTTCCCAACGAAAATCATATCGTTCACTATTACAAACCCATTCATGCAAAGCAAACCATTCGTCCCAGGCTCCCATGGGGATTGTTCGGGCTGCGTAAATTCCACCGACAAAATGCTTTTTCACTAGAGGCAGCGTCACTACCATATCATCAGGTATCGTGATGTAACGCTCATATCCATGGCCTTCTCCGTGCACCGGCTCATCCGGGTTGTTAAACCCGAAGTGGCGGGATGCCGGGTATATATTTTTAAGGTCGGTGCTTTTTATAAAACGATCTACCATGTCGGCAGTTACCAACTCCGGTCCCGGCTCTTTGCCTACAGCATAGGCACTGGCCACTGTTGAGGGTGGCAGATAGATAATCCGCACATCTCGGTTTGTGAGCTTATTCAGTTTTTTACTTGCTTGTTCCAAATCTGCCGTTGTTTTTTCTTCTTTGAGGGGTGTTCTTTGCACGGTAAGTGCGTCTACCGCTTCAAGCAAGGTGGGATCATCCAACAGATTCAGTTTGATGTCCTGATGGATGCTTTCTTTCAATCGCGATATAAATGAATTTATGATTTCTCGAATGGTGGACAGCGCGGTGATTTCATCGTCCACTTCGGCAAGGTTTTGCCGGAATATATCGATGACTTCTGTTGCCTCTTCGCTTTTTATAATGAGAGCAATTTGTTTGAGTGATATATGCAATTTACGCAGCACAAGGATTTGCTGTAACCGGATAACTGCCGCTTCGTCGTATGTACGGTAAGCATAATCATCCTTTTTTATGCTCTCAATCAACCCGATCTGTTCATAATAACGTAGAGTTCGTGTAGAAATGGAAAGCTTCTTTGATATTTCACTGATAGTGGTTAAGTTCATAATGGTTTTCTCCTCTGAATGTAGTCCGATCAATATGGTTGTATCCAGTATAAACTGCGACACCACGTCAAAGTAAAGAGGTTTCTTTTAATTTAATAGGCGCATAAAGGTTCATTTGATGGTAGCCAAACCCTTTTTTAATTTCATCGTCCACATAAATCATGTGCCCCATCAATTCACGATCGTCATCAATGATGAAATTAGTGCCTTCAAGCCATTTTTCCGTCTTGCTTCTTACCTTGTTGTGGCTTTCACCATCGCCGTCAACACTAACTGCAACTGCATATAATCCCCCTGCATATTCGATAATTTTATACGGGTGTGTATCGGCCTCCGTTACCTCGTCTTTGATTGCCCAGATCCATGCAGCTTTACCGTCTTTTCCATACAAGAAATCAGGGGAATCGAAAATAACAGGCTTGAATAAATGGTTGTGCGCTTCTTGCCACGGCCCGAACGCTCCGCCAAAGAGTTCAGCAAATGTCATAAGCCCTGATGTTACTGCTCTGAATTTAGGTATCCTGACGATCATGCAACTAGGCACTTTATTGTCCAGTTTTTCCGTGACTTCAAGCAAACGATTCACGGTAGATGAATTTCCTTCATAATCCACATTGTCAATTTGCGATTCTATTTCTTTCGCTTTTTCATACAACAGCTTTACATCAGATTCTTTTCCGAAATCAGACCTCTCGATCTGACGGATAAATTCAAGTACAATTCCCTTAAGTTCGTGCAAAAGAGATACTTCTTCGTCAATCGCGTCGACCTTTTTTCCAAGCACCTCTAAAACAACCTCAGAGCCGGATGTGTTAAATATTCTTTGAATGTCCTTGATGCTGATGTTCAGTTTCCGTAGTATCAAAATTTGTTCAAGCCGCTGTAAGTTATCCTCGTCATACAACCTGTATGCGTAATCGGCGCTCCGGGCGCTTGTGATCAGTCCCATGTCCTCATAATATCGGAGGGTGCGAGCGGATACATCATATTTTACTGATACATCCCTGATTTTAATTAATTCCTTCATAAAATATTTCCTTTCCGTTGGTATAACAATAGTTTAAACTGTTCCCCAACGGCAGAGTCAAGAGGCAAGTCAACACTTCCTTAAAGATTCGCAGAATCCTCAATTTGTTATTTGTTGCAATAGCTTTATGATCCTCTCGGTGCAGTCGGCGATCCTATTTTCAGATTTTCTCCAGGAGTCCGATAGGGGAAAATATATACCGTCGTTTGATTTTGAGCTCAAATCCCACCGGCCATTCCCGTCCTTATGCGAGTTTAACCAATCGACGGCAAATCCCAGTTTCTCTCTTGCCACACTATAGCCAGCCAAGATTTCTAAACCGGCCAAATAAAAACTTGTTCTCCTTGAAGCAAATATGGTTGGCAATATATTGAGTTGCCCTGAACCCACATAATATATTCCATCCGGCTTTGAAAGGTAAAAGTCCAATAATAGTCCCTCGGTATCCGGTGTCAGAACTCCTTGTAACAAATATGCGTCATATAAAAAGCCATAACCCATTTCAAAACCGCTTTGACGATTTGGGAGTCTACCGAATTGTTCTGCGAAAGCTTTGGCGTGTTTTTCTTTATCGAAGCACCCGTTCTCAAATGATTTTTCCACGGTATATCCCCATTGACGGGCAAATGCCAGAGCTTGCTCATTCGTCGGATCAAATATCTTCACCCATGTTGACAACATTAACTTGGTGAACAACGGCCAGTCATGCTTTTTTTCGTTATAGTCATCAATAACCCGCTCTCCGCGCAAGCAAGCCGCCATACAGTCCACTGCTTTGCGAATTGGCTCATCCTTTATTGTATACCCAAGAACCCGCAATCGACGCAATGCCTGTTCAGTGGTTATGGGTTGTTCTACTGTCGGTTGGCTTAAGGTATGAAAGTATCGTCCCCACGTACCATCTTCTTTTTGGAGCGAAATAATTTGCTGTGCCCATTTTCCTTCGTGTTTTACTTCAATCATAATTTTACAATTTCCCCATCCCTTTTAAATACAACATATTCAAAATCACACCATTGCATTTCCACCAATTCTTCGAGACAGCCCATTCTTCAGGATAACTACCCCATCCCCAAGGAATTGACCATGAGCCGTCTTCTTGTTGCATTCTCTCTATAAAATCACATTCATAATCGGCGATGTCTTTATTGTCCGGATAGAAAATGCTGTTCCGGGTATTAAAAAACTGTGACGGCTTGCAGATATAGCTCGTTTCCCATTCCGTAGTGTTATGAGTAATGCTATTTTTGACTTGCTTTTTCAACCGCTCCATTAGAGCGGACAGGTCAACAAGATCAGTTACACCAGATTCCTCACAATATTGCCAAAGTCGGATATAGCAACAAGCTGTGTGCATATCGCCGAGTAAATCCCCTGTTAGGTAAGAATCATATGCTTCTTTTGCAATGCGACATCCAAGTTGATAGATTTTACTCTCTTGATCTGCATAGCGAATAATAAATCCGGCAAGACAAGCAGTGGGATTATAATCGTTATGACAAGTGCTGTCCGATTCAGTGTGCCACCAGGGAGCATGAGGATAATCATTATTACTTTTGACTACGGTATACCAGAAGTTCCCGTTAAAATCCCGCCCATTTGCAAGATAACGCAGTATCCCACTAATAATCGGGTGCGAGCTGTCTGTAAAATCAATCTCTCGCAAAACTTCTGTTGCTGTCCATGTTTGAATAGGTGTAGAGTTTGGATTCCATGCATCCGGCTCAAGAGCATGACCGAACCCTCCATCATCGTTCTGATAGGCGGCCAGAGCGGCTAGCACGGCCTCTTTACTGCCACTTTCAAAATGATATTGCCACCTTGCCAAATCCAAAGGACGTGCGTTTCGGTATATAAATGTACGAGTTTTATTAAATATGTTCATCTTATCTCCTCTATAAAAACTATAATCCCTCTATATAGTTAAACTTTTTAAGTGTCCATAAAAACTTAAATGTTAAAACGCCCTTTAACCTTGTAACGACTCTTTGCCAAACCTCCGGTTCACCCCAAGACCAATTCGGGGACCAACTGCCGTCCTGCTCTTGTGATTCAACAAGAAAAATAAAATTGCTCTGTACAGCTTCTTTATACATCTCATAATAAGGATGATCAGGTGTATCAATCCAATGGCACAGCTTATAAGCGTTTTCCGTTCCCCAATGATCATCAAGAAGCGAAATCAGTTTGCCGTTTCCCATGAGTGTTTTAAGTAATTCTTGTTTTAGAACATTATCTTTTAGTACATTCACAAAATAAATATCAGACATCATACCATACTGCCCAAAATCATTTCCGACGTTTATTTTTTCAATCACAATTCCCATAATTTCGTCCAACAGATCTTTCGGAACAAGGGAAGAATATTTAACGAGCATACCTGCTAATGCGGAATTAGTGTTCGGGTCGTAGTGCCTGATTAAATCATCTCTGTTTTTTGGGACAAACAGCTCTTGTTCAGAATAATGCCACCATGGAGCATGAGGATATTCGTTCACAGATGGCACTACAAGGTTATCCCATTCTCCTGTTGTCATGTTGTAGTTTGTGATGATATACGGAACAAGGCGCTGTATCATTGGATGTTCGGTGGGTACTTCATTTAGCGCAAAGATATAACGGCATGCACTTTCCGTATGTTTCAGGCAGGAATCCGGACATTCAAAATCATAATCAAGCCTACCGAATCCGCCGTCTTTGTTTTGGTACTTCGCTAGAATATCAACAACTCCATCCAGTGGCTTTTTCTCGAAAAAATACTCAAACATAGCCCTGTCAATATCATTCCCTTGTGTCTTTAAGAAGTGTGTAGCTTTATTGAATTGCTCTTTTTTCAGTTTGTTCACTATCTCCCCCTTCAAAATTTATAAATTTCTCAACCACAATACAGGACGAATGCCCATCATATCGTGATTTTCATCAGAGTATGACAGATAACCACAGCCGTCTTGCATAAAATGCCCATCGATCAATTTGTCAGCGTTCCCGATGGCTATACCGCCTTGGTCAAACCCATCTCCACAAAACCCCATTATGTTGGAAACAGATCCGGTATTTCCACCGGGTGAGCGCAGCCGCCAATGCCAAACAACACCATTGTCATCAACAGCACGACGATTGATATTATACCGGTCATCGATCCACGGCAAAAACTCATCCTTGCACCAATCGCAATTCGGATACATATACCGGGTTTTTATCTGCCCACTGTCGCCGAAATACTTAAGCACCTCATCAATGCTGAGTAAAAATATTCTGTCAAAAGTGTCGTTGCCGCCACGTGTGCCATACCATGGATTGTCCGGATTTTTATTTATAACCTCGATGATCCGATTTTGATCAGTTTTGTTGAAAGTATTGAAAAACTCACCATTCAAATAGCCCCTCATATCACAGGTTTCCCAAGTGATTTCACATTCCTTACTGTGATATGGTAGTTTTTCAATTACTTTTTCAGTTATAATGAGCATTCTATCATCCTGCTCGTCCAATACATACCAGTCATAATTGCCAAAACGGATTCTACCTCTCGATGGTATTGGAATCGGTTTAATAGGAACACCGCAACAAGGACACATCTCTCTGTTTTGTGAATCGTCTTTTTTACATTTCGGACAAATCATTTGATAAGATCTCCTCTCACATAGTGTAAGAACTGTACCGCCCAAAAGGTCAAATCACATTCAATTGAGATGTCGGTTTTATAATTTTCTTCTAAACATACATCTACATAGGGCGTTGGGTACCGTTCCGATACCGGGAAGTATTTGCGTTTACTTTTCATATTTTCAAAGTTCATCCGGAGTATGCCGTCACGCTCAAGCGCTTCACGTATATTGTCCGCCGAGTCTTTGATTACATTGATATTTTCACCGGATCCAAGCATAGCAATTTCAGTCAAGGGACGGCGGTACATAATATTTTCGATGAAATCCATATGAAAAGCCTTAAAGGGACGAATCAGCGCCCAACCGGGACCGACAAATTTGCCGGCAATTCTTGCATTAATTTCATTGTTCGGTTTCATGATACGGTTCATATGGTTGATGGCGCTTGACATCATATCCACGTTTTCCTGTGTTCGCCAGTTGGTTGTATAGCTGAGCACCGCAAGATGGTAAGAACAGGGCAGATATTGTTCCTCGGTTATATATGGACACCGTGAGGATTTAGTAGCCGGATGGGTTATCTCATCAAGAGATTCAATTTCAAGCATACTCTTGAATGCCATTAGAGATATATCTAAGAATGGCTTGACAAAATCAGTATCACCTTCACCTAGCATTGCAAGCATGGTATAAAACAAACCCATTGTCGTTGCTCCGCTGTTCATGCCACGATATCGGTTATCAAACCGCACTGTATCCGAATGAAGATAAGTAAACTCATTTCGTAAAACATTCTCGTTACATATTGATGCAATAAAGTTTGCCACAACCGGATTCTCTTTTGGAACTCCATAATACGACAACAACCGTGCCGCAGCTTCTCCATCATCAAGAGGACTTTGCTTAAACCGGTCTGCACTGTGTGCACCCATACCGATATAGCCTGAGGGGTGTATATAGGTTAAAAGTTCTTTATATCTTGACGTTTGGTATACCTTTTCAAGGAGGTTTTCTTCTTCGACAGAAGATAAGTCCTTTAATATTTCTTTATGTAAACGATATTGTATCACTGCTCCGGCATTCTTCAGCAAAAAGTCGATGGATTTGGATAAGTTCATAACGGTTCTTTCCTCGCTTTAATTCCCATATTGCCCATGAACATAAGGCAAAATAGCCCAAGTAACATCTTCGGCCGATATGCTTTTTGCTCTAATGGCAGGTTTCAATCCCACTGAGGCTTTGCCGCAATCATACTCGGCGCAATCCGTACAGCGTGACACGCTTTTGCCTTTCGCGCATATTCTCTGATCGCAGTCAAATCCCTTGTTGATTCCCCCATGCGAACAACCATTGCAGGGCGGAAATTCTTCATCAGGTTTCAAATCATATACGCGCCTCACTCGTTCCTTTAGTTCTTTACGAAATTCTTCACTGATTGTACCGCCCATATAATGAACGCAAAGGTCACAGCGGTGTCCGCAATCAGAATATATAGCCTGCTCCTTTGGAAAGGGTTTACGGTTGGGTTTCTTTTTTATGGTTATCATTTGCTTAACAGCCTCGAGGGTTTCCAAATCAATAACGGGAATCATCATCCATTTACCGTCGTGAAAGGTTTTGCTGTTATCATAAATATCTTGTATCTTTTGGGGAAACACATCACGTTTAGCTTCAAACTTTTCACGTTCGACCTTGCCGAATATCACTTGAAAATCAAAACGGTCTTCATGTATGTTGATCGAGAGGATGGTTTTCTTTCCTTGGCGGAACTTCAAGCAATCAATGTCGTAGTATTTTCCAGCCACCTCATCAAGAACATATTTTCCCCGCATAAACCGCATCGTTTCTTCACTAACCTTTTGTAACTCGGTTGGAACATTCATCCTTTCGTCCTCCTGTTTTGAGAATTATTATTGGTCTGAATTTATGGTAACCTTAACCGGATAGGTATACATAGGCTTATTGTCCGCGATAAAGTAGAAGTCACTTCCTAAAATGGATAATGTGACAGGCTCTTCAGTAGACAGTATAAATCCTTGTTCGATGTTTTCTAAAATCTCTCCGGGTTTCACGGTTATGACAAGTTTTTTCTTATCTTCAACAAAATCTAAAGTCGGCTCTAAAACTTCACCGTTTTGAGAAGCTGTTAATGTAAAATTATCAAAAGTAGTATCTGCACGATTTCCTTCGTTTTTCCAAGAGTAAATGATGATTAATATTCTCTCTTCTTTCTCTTTTATGATTTCTCCACCTTCTATCTTAATAAAATTTGTAGAGTCGATGGCAAAGAATTCTCCAACCTCAGCTGTCGGATCCGGAATAAAGGATTTAAATTCCTTTCCTTGCTCCGAACAACCCACCAAAATGAAAACGGAAAAGATGATTAAAGAGACTACAATCAAAAATTTATTGTTCACAAAGATCATTGTGATTCTCCTGCTGCCGTCTCTTTTCCAGACTCTTCTATTACTAGATCATCAAATCCAAGCACCCATGTTAAAACAAACGTTAACACAAAGGCGACCAGAGCACTAACGATGGCGAATATTAAGTTGGCTATAGAAGCTTCCGCCGACACATAACTTATAAAAGACAAAAGCCCCGGAGTTATCATTGAATATGCTTTGATTTGTGTAATTCCGGCGATAAACCCTGCAATCCCTCCTCCAATCATGGAATAGATCAAAGGCTTTTTAAGTGGTATTGCCACCCCGTACAAAGCCGATTGAGAAATACCAAACAAGGCGGTAATCCCGGCAGAGGTAGCCACTCCTTTATATTGACCCCTTTTTGTCTTTATAGCTACAGCAAAACACGCCCCCGCTAAGGCTATATTTGAAGCTAAGCTCCCCGGTAACATCACCGTATCATAGCCTAACTGTGCAAGGTTTTGAGTTGCAATGGGAATAATGGAATAGTGGGCTCCTGCCATCACTAAAAGGGGTGTAAATGCTCCAATTAAGGTTGGTACGATCCAAGCTGATCTTTCATTAAGGAATGTGATGAGCCCATTCATCAGGTCACCGATCCAGGTTCCGATAGGTCCGATAATGGTCAGTCCCACAATCCCCGTGACAAACATAGTTACCAAGGGAACCAGTATAGCCCTTAATACTTTAGGACTGAACTTTTCAACTAATGGTTCCACTTTAGATTGAAATAGAACAATTAAAATGATGGGCAGAACACTTGAAGGGTACTTGCTGTACGTTACGGGTATTTTTCCGAACAAGGTCAAATCCCAACCGATTTGATTAGCCCATTCAAACAGTTTTGTAACCTGAGGATACAATAAAAACCCGGCTGTTGCGGCTGCCATAAAAGGCGAGGCACCAAAAACCTTGGCACTTGAAAAAGCCAAATAGATGGGCAAGAAATAAAAGACACAGTCACCTAATGCATTAAGAAAAATATAGGACGAGGAGACCGGTTCTATGGCTCCTGTCATCAAAAGAATATCTCTAAGTGCTTGTAACAATCCCCCGCCAATCATAATCGGTAGGATGGGCTTAAAGATTTGGCCTAAAGTCTCAAAAAATCTAGATATAAACTTTTTGTTTTCAACAGCCTTTGTCATGATGATTTCCTTTCTCACCTTTTGGTTAATATGTTAGACCAAACCCCAGCTTATATTCATTGCCCATTTCATCTTTATAAGCATAATGCATTCCCCTCGGCATATACAAATCCTTGTCATAACCCGGTACATCATTTCTAGAGACACATTCGCCTTTTTCACCTACAGCAATAACTTCCGCGCTAGCCGGTAGTGTAATCGGGAGAACTCCCGAAGGAGAAACTTTTCTGGAAAATACATCGATTTGAGCTTTGATGAAAGTCTCAAAGTGAGCGACAAGTCCGTCTGCCAAAGGCTCAACAGATCCAAATAACCAAGGCATGACCGTATTAACGCTCACTACCAATTTCCCTCCGTTTTTACGGATCTGTCTTTGGATTTCAGAAACCCGACCGATATTGGAAACAGTGGTTTCCATATACTCCGTTCCATCAATAGCCCTGTTGGTTTTATTCTCACATAGAGCCAATTCCAAAAGGCCCAAAGTAGCTGAGAAATAATTCCCGGACTTCGGATAAATAAACACTAAAGCGATATCTGCATCTTCAACTTGGTCAACAAGTTCTAGGTTTTCGTAATTCTTTAGAATTTGTTTCGCATCCACTTCATAATTTTTGGCCATATCAATATCTTTATGCAGGCATTCCACATAGATTTTTGTGTTTTCTTTAAAGGGAAAAACATTTTTATTCTTTAAAATTACCACGGACTTTTGATGGGTCTCATATGCCTTATCACGACTCTTTTGATCTGCAACAACTTCTTTTGCCACATTCGGGTCTACATAAGTTTTCGAATCGAAAAGACCCAAGTCAAACATTTCTGTTAACAGTCTAATGTTTGCTTCGTCAATTCTCTCTTCGGAGATTTTACCGGTTTCAACGGCCTTTTTAATCCAATGAACTTCATTGGTATCGGCAATGATGTCTACTCCTGCATTTATGGCTTTGGCCGCTTTATCTTCCTTTGCTAAATGTTCCACTCCCCAATCCATATTGTCTAAAATACCGGAGTCGCTATTCACGTATCCTAAAAAACCCATCTTTTTTCTCAATAATTCATCAATAAAGTATTTATTAAAAGCAAAGCCCACACCTTCGAAAGGCATCTTTTCGCCTTTATATTCCTGTTGCGCACTTTTATCTTCCGAGGGAATGGAATAGTAAGGCATGATGGAGCTTGATTGATAATCAGCAGCCACTTGGAAAGGCGGCAGATGATATTTTTCCAAAGACCCCGGGGTTTTATAGACATTAAATTTTCCTTCTTCATAATGAGGGTCAAAACCGTTTTCTCTAGCCCCTCCTCCCGGGAAATGTTTCATCGTTAATGCCACAGAATTCTCGTCTAATTCTTCACCTTGGAAACCTAATATCAGTCTTTTGGCTGCATCACAAATTAGTTCGGTGCTTTCACCGAAAGTTCCGTAAATCCTTTGCCACCTAGGGTCAGTTGCCGTATCCAACATATACATGTAGCCTTTTCGAATCCCCGAAGCAGCCCATTCCTTTCTTGCATATTCAGCAAACTCGGAGATGATTTGAGCATCTCCCCCATTTTTCATATCTCCTAAGGCTGCGGCTGCTAAACCTAAAGTTCCAGGCCAAGTGGAAAAGACTCCTACAGCATCGTTCATACCGAAAGTTCTCTCGGCATTTTCATTTCTAGAATTCGATGCGATTAATACTGGAATCCCCAATCTTGTACCTTCCGCTACCTCGTTCATAGCATTGATCCACTTGGCAATGTCCACTTCGCTGATATTTTCTCTTAAGATGAAGTGCCTCATATGAAGTTCTTTGATGGTTCGAGTATTTCCATATTCTTTTTGAGCGGCAAAAATACTGGACTTGCTGTCCCTATATTCATCGTTTAGAATTCCGTCATGACTGCTTTTTGACTTATCCTGTAAATACTCCCCTGTATTCTGGGTAGTAATCATCATCATTCCGACTTTCTCGTCGAGATTCATTTGACTGACTAAATCTTTTGCCCTCTCTTTAGAAGAAAGTCTCCAATCTTCATAGGGATCTAATTTCCCATTTCCATTCAAGTCCTTAAATTTTAAACCGTCTACTTCGATTAAGCCTTTAGATCTGACTTCCAAATTCATTTGCCTCATCTTTTTCTCCCTTTTATAAAAGTTTCCCCCGATTAAAAATAAAAAGTCTAATATAATCTAAATCTCTAAATTTATGAAAATTATATCATATCGACAATGTTTCCAAAATCAAAATTTTTAAAACATTTGAATTATTGTTTATATGTTTTACGCATGTGGCGTGAAGAAGAAATGATAAAAGTTGTCACCGGAGTTCGTCGATGTGGTAAGTCTACGCTATTTGATAACCTTGAGGACGTATGCTATTCAGAGCTTTTAGATTGAAATGAGATGCACGAATATGTAATTTCTCATCTAAATCCAAATCAATGGACATATGTATTCATTGACGAAATTCAAAACTGCAAAGAATATGAACGAACAATTTCAAGCCTTTATCTTAGAAAAAATGTTGATATTTATATCACAAGTTCTAATGCTTATATGCTCTCCGGTGAACCTGCAACTAAACTTGCCGGACGAGCCTTTGGGATTAATATGCTTCCCCTTTCCTTTTCTGAATACAGTGAAGCTGTCGATACCACTAGCAAACGCGAACGTTTTAATCAATTTATGAATATGGCGCTTTTCCCGATGCTACACGCTTTGTAGAACCCTTGCTCATAGCAAATATTTGGAAGGCATTTACAGCACGGTACTCGTCAAATATCTTGCGATACGTAAATGCCTTAATGAACCGTTGATATTTATCTGACGGCACTCACGGATGCATACCTTCAACAGATATGACATTAAAGGTAAGATGCGCCTGACTGTCTAAGGCATATGATACTTGGGACAAAAGGTAAAGACATCAGATTAAAAACATTGTATATCTGGAACTATTAAGACGTGTCTATATCGTTCATATCGGTAAATCAGGACGCGGTACAGAGGTTGATTTTATTGCAGTTCGAGACAAAAAAACAGAATATTATCAGGTTTCGGCATCAGTGCCGGATGAAAACACCTTACAAAGTATTGAAAAATATTAGATATCATTTGGAAAGTAAAAAATCGCTAAAATCCGGAGTTTGTTGAGATTTTTTATATTATCCTCGAGAAAGTGTGTAGTGTGTAGTAACACAATTTACTCAGTCTTATAGATATGTAAATTATCTTGAAAAATATGTTATAATATATCGAGATGTATTCATTTTAAAAGTTTAGCTGAAAGGAGATCAGCCATGAAAACAATAAAAATTGAAATCGAAATTCCTGAAGCTTTTGCTAGGTATATTGATGTACAAGATCCAAATTATCAAAGAAGAGTACAAGAACTTTTGTGCTATGGATTAATACAAGAGAACAAAATATCATTTGGTAAAGCAGCGGAGATTTTAGGAATAGATAAGCTATCATTAATAACTAATTTGGGGAAATTAGGAATCCCCTATTTCGATTATGATATTGATGAAGTTAAACGAGATGCACTCAATGCTAGCAGAGTAATGGAGGAAAATCGGTAAATGCTGATTATTTCAGATACAACACCAATAATATCTCTAATAAAAATTGGGAAACTAGATATACTGAATAGTATGTACGGCGACATTATAATACCTGTAGCTGTCTACAATGAGCTCGTAAGTAATCCTTTAATGAAAAATGAGATAGAGACAGTAAAGAAAAGCAAATTTTTAAAAGTCACAAAAGTCTAAAACCTTTTTGCTGTTAAGTTACTGCAAAAGCAACTAAATCTTGGAGCTGGTGAAAGTGAAGCCATTGTACTGTCTGATTCATTGAAGGCTGATTTGCTTGTTATCGATGAAAAAAAGGCTCGAGGTGTAGCAGAAAATATGGGAATTGCTATCACGGGAACACTTGGCATATTAGTTGATGCAAAAAGGCAAAATCGATTAAAAGAATTAAAACCATTACTTGACAATATGATCATTAATAATATTAGGATCAGTGATAAATTATATAACGATGTACTTGAATTGGTTAGTGAAAATCCCGTAAAATAGCGAATAGTTTTTTGGAGTATTTATTAAATCTACGCTTGATAGATTTTGTTAGACAAAAAGGCCGACAGCAATTACACTGTCGGCTTTTTAGGCATTTTTAAGAATTTTCGTTTTCCTTATTCTATTGCTATTCCGTTGCTATTAAGCTTTGGTTTTATCAAGTCTGTAGGTATTAATTTCTTCCGAAAGCTTGTATTCATTCTTTTGTAGTAATTCCATGTATTCAGTTAGCATAGTCAGGTATTCGCTTTCCGTGTTGTCTTTTATGGCTTCTTCATAAGCTGCTTTTGCTTCCTCTTTCATAACCTTTGTCTCATGATCGAACAACGGGGTGTTGTCCAAACCTGACAAAGTGATGTAGACATATCTGTTGTATAATGTGCCGATATCTTGAGTCCTATCGGAAAGGTCATATTCATCCAAATAATTCTCCAGTGACAAAGCACGATTGACCACTTCATCCCAACCGATGATCAAAGCTGCATCTTTTGCAAATGCTTGATCCGACTCTACAGCCATAATATCAATGTAATCTCGGATTTCAGGTGTTGCATATTCATTAAAAGCCTTTAAGTAGGAATAGTCTATAACGGGATAAGCCATTCCTTCCCCATGATCCACTTTATACCCTTTTTCTTTTGTTTCAACGATCAATTCCTTGATTTTCTCATCATCAAAATCATCCGGATCGTTCAGATCCGTTTTTTCTGAAAAATCTTTAAAGAACGTCTCTTGAACCGTTTGAGAATTAAAAACCTCCTCCATTTCAGTCAAGTGTTCCTTCATGTAGTCTTCCATTGTCAAAACCATCACAGATGCATTGTCCGCCGATAGTTCTCCGATGTATTCCAGTGCAAATTCACTGATTTCCTGAAAGGTCACATCGGCTTTACCAATCAAAGCATCAAATTCATTCATAATGGTTTCTTCGTCTGCCCCTTGTTCAGTTACTGCTGCTGTAGAAGTTGTGTTATTTGTCGTTGTTTCTTTTGTCGTACCAATTGATTCTGTATTCTTGGTTGTTTCATTGACATCGGTGGTCACATCAGGTTCGATCCCTGTCGGTGCACAAGCACCGAATGTCAATAGGACAACTGACAAGCACAAAACCAGTAGATTTTTTTTATTCAATTTCATCTAACTCCTTCGTTTATATATTCTAAAACAATTCAAAAGAAAATTCCCTTTATCTATGCCTTGTCTATATAGACGAAAAAGCCGGATAATTGTTCCAACTATTTTATTTCAAAAAAAGTTTTTGGTTATTGCATATAGTTTGTAAATGCTTTTTTCAGTTGTACCCTTTGCCTTCTACCGGTAACTGTTTGGTGAATGGTAGAGGATGCAAGCATACCGGCTTTTTTGTACAAATGCCTTATTCGAGCAAGCTTTCGCGATACCTTATACAATAATGCAGCGACCTTGGTCACAATGGTCCGATAGGATCGTACCGACAAATAATCAGCAATGGTGCTAAGACCGTTGAACTGTGACAAATGAATCAAAGACAACCAGAAGTTTTGCTTTGGATTCTTTTGATCCGCACCCCAGTAATGACTGTACTGTTCCTCCATGGTGCCGAACATGATCTTGTTTAACTTGTCATAATCAACGACGTTTCTCTCTAAGGCAATTTGAACAATATCCGTACCGGGAAGAAAATTCAATCCATGTATTTGCAACTCAAAAGGTCGTGGTATTTTTCTGACCAATTCAAATGTTTCGATCAAGTCGGCTTCAGTTTCAAAAGGATTCATGAGTATAAAGTCGTACACAACCTCCGGAACCTTGCACTCGTTAAATATGTTGCATGCTTTTAGAATATCCTGGGTATGCTCGTACCGATGAAAAATGTCTTTTAATATTCTTTCGGATCCGCTCTGAATACCCATGACCACCTTATGAAGGCCTGCTTGGGTCAAACGTTGAATTACATTCTTCTTTACCTTCAAAGGATGACACCAAATTTCAAAGGGCAAGTTAATGTATTTTACATAACTTTCACAAAACTCGCGAATCCATTTTTCATCGTCTGAAAAAATCTCATCCCAGAAACGAATGTATCGAAGATTTTTCATCTTGATCTTTGCATCAATAAGTTCATTGATGACAGAGGAAACGCTTCTGTATCGAATATATTTCCCTTTCCCCTTGTACAGTCTTCTTAAATTCACCGAACTGCAATAAGAACAGGCAAAAGGGCATCCCTTTGTTGCAGCTAATTCATAGCTTGTGGAATTCAATTGGGGATCACCGAAAGAAACCTTATCATGGTCAACGGCAAACTTATTGTCCCCACCTAGGATTGGAGGTCCGAATTCGTCAGGATCCTCGTTTAGAGCACGTACATCATTGATTTTTACATCATCTTTCGTGTGGTATCCGAGGTTTTTGATGGCTTGAACCCTTTTTTTGTCCCGTATGGCTTTGGCTAACTCAATAATGGTATGTTCACCTTCTCCTACAACCACATAATCGCTGAATTTCAAGCAATCCTCAGGAAACAACGACGGATAAACGCCTCCCCATACCACCGGGATATCATAGTTATCTTTGATGTAACTGTTCACTTTTAAGACAGCTTCCAAATAGAATGTGGACATGACACTAAGGCCGATTATAGAAGGTTCAATAACTCCGATTAAATCAGTGAGATAGGATAATTCTTTATCCGTACACATTTTAGGTTTCATACTGTTAAAATTCTTAAAGAATATGATGAATACTTCGTATCCGGCTGTTTGCAATGCCTTTTCCAAACAACGGACACCCATGGCTTTATTGTTATAGAAACTAATTAGCAACACTCTTTTATTTTCCACTTATCTACTCACCTTTTACTGTTAATGGTTCTTATTATTACCGGTTTTTGAATAATTATAAAAAGTGATGGAAATAGGTGTGATTTAGGGAGTTTCAGTGAATACCGTGACGATATACCCGTCTACATTATTGCCGGATATCTCATACTCCTTGTCCTTGGGAACAGGCACATCAGTTTCGGTTGTAAAGTATATTTCGTATTGCTTGTTTTCGTATGTAACCAGTAAATGTTCTTTACCGAATTCATATTGTCTTAAATAATCGATATACTCTTCCAGACACATGTTCTTTTCTACCATGATATAGGAATGAGGTAAACCCACATAGCGAAAATGCCAAGGTTCATATGCAATACCGGTGAGTTCACTTTTGGATTGGTCATATCGAACAATGAAACCATATTGATAAGCATTGTCATTAAGTTGTCTATAATCTCCCGAACCATCGTAAGTCGCGCTGGTTCCGTTTTTAAAAAAGAGAGAGAAGTCCACTGCCAGCCCGGTGTGATGTTCACTTCCACCCGGCTTTGCAACCCAGAGACTTGCTTGGGTTTCCCCTTTTTGTTTGACCTCATCCTGATAGAGGGACTCTTGGAATTCATAAGTCCGATATCCGCTGACCACATTCACGGTACTTAAACCGGTTGCGGAATAAAAGTCATCCAACATGCGATTCAAGGAATCGGTCACAGTTTGAGACACAAGAACATTTTTGTCCTTAACGTTATATTTATTGCTTTTATAATCAAACAAGCTAACGCTTTCCGTTTGATCGATCAAGGAATACAAAACCTTATTGTTGACCAAAACAAGATTTCCACATGACAAATCCTCCGAACTCATGGATACGGTTGTGACCTTTTCGTTTATATGTTCCGGTTGTCTGTTAGACAACACAATTCCTGTGTTAATATCATTCGTTGTACCGCCTTGTCCAATATGTAAGTTGGATACAACGGATTGAACCTTTTGACCTACTTGAACCACGCCGTAAATCATTCCTGCAAGCAGGATAAAAAATAATAACAATCTACCGGGTCGTAATTTACGTCTTTTCTTCCCCATTAAAATGAACCTGATTTTCTATGTAATATTGTAACCGGATTCCACTTTTCCTCAGCTACCGGTCTATTATATCAAGGTAACGAGAAAATTCAACGGAAACTTTTATGTTGCCTTGATAATATTGATCCGTTGTAAGGTCATTGGCTTTAATTGACAATGAAATCATATCGCTATATAATTTTCCTATATCATTATAAAAAAGAGGAAGTATTGATGTCCCTACATAAATTTTCTACTCGCTTTATTTCCATTGTACTTGTAGCACTTTTGTTACTCAGCTCGGCTTGTTCCCCGGCAGATCAAGTGTATACAGATATAACGGAAGAATCCATACCGGCATTAACAACATTAGATAACAATACAGATTCCAACACATTCAAATTATCATCGGACTATGTGATCAGTTATCCCAACAAAAGTGCCCGGGATGAAGTTGCTGCAGCAAACTTGATCAGCAGGGGACTAAATGCCGTAACCGGTTTAAACTTCAATATTTCCACCGATCGGGTTACATCCGAGAATGAAGGCAAGTCTGCGTTCGAAATATTGATCGGACCTACAAACAGAACTCAGTCACAAGATCGATACAACTCCTTGCTTCACCTTGACTACAGTTATGAGATCATCAGTAAAAATGTGATTGTCATATGCGGGGGAAGTCCCGAAGCCACTTTGAATGCTGCCCGTGCCTTCATGAAGGACTTATTCGGCTATGAAGAAGACAAAACGCTAACAGCCGTAACCGCTTCCGGAAAGCAAGCCGATCTTTCAACGGGAACCGCCTTTTTATTTAAGGATGAATATCCGGTAAAGACATTGAAAATCGGAGGCATACCCATTGATGAATACTCTATTGTTTCCGCTTTCGGTCAAGATAAAGCAAATCTGATTGTTTCAACCGTTGCAAAGCTTTGCGGAACTAATATTCCGGTGCTGAAAAAGTCGGAATACATCCCCGACTCTCCGGCCATCTATATCGGGTGTTCCGATGCCGAAGGGAATCACCTGAACCAAGTATTTGATAATTACGTTTATTACATAACCGCAAAGGACAGCAAAGTCCCTCATATCATTATTGACACAGCAAAACAATTTACATGTAATGAGGCTGTGGAGAAGTTTGTCTCCCTTTATTTTGCCGATATCAAACCCGGTGAAGAATTAGATATTCCCATAAACACCGATCTTATTTGCGGATATGCCTTAGGAAGTGAAGGAAACAAACTTCAATTATCTAAAATTGTGGACGAGAAAACAATAGCACAAGGGATCACTTATGAACAACGGCTATATAAAGACCAAAACAATTTGCCTGTTCGTGCTTATGTATTGACAATAACCAAAGGCAGCGGCAGACTGTATACAGGAACTCCGGATGACGGAGAACTATTACTAAATAAAAACGGAACGGTTCTTGAGGAAATGAATGCAGCTGTAGAAAACGGACGTAAAGCGGTTGCAGGGGTTAACGCCGACTTTTTCGCTATCAACGGAGATTATCTTCCCCGCGGGCTTTGTATAAAGGAAGGAAAAGTTCTACACGGTAACACGGATCGTCCTTGGTTCGGTGTCCTTCATGACGGATCCTATATCATCGGCAGTGCCGCCGAATACAAAAAGGTTAGCGAAGAACTCCAAACCGCTTTAGGCGGGCATCATATTATCCTTAAGGACAGTAAAATCTATGATATAGGGTTTGGGAATGAATTCGGATATAAGACATCCGAGAACAGCCGTGGGATTTCGGGAAGACGGAACCCTTGTACTTGTTGTGGTGGACGGACGTCAAACCGCTCTTTCCAACGGAGCCTCTTTAGGGGACTTGGCGGGAATATTCAAGGAACTAAGGTGCACCGATGCACTTAACCTGGACGGCGGCGGCTCATCAACATTCATTATTGATGGCGGATCCGGCTCTTTTACAACCATGAACAGTCCTTCCGACGGCAAGCTACGTAAAATTCAAAATTCACTGCTTGTGTTGTTGCCGGATTAAAGGGCATTGCATTTTCTAAACATAATATTTCTTTATCCGGGTCGCAGCAATGATCAATGCGACAAAAAAGCTATGGGGATACACAGGAAAACGCTCTTTGTGCCGTATGCAATGGTAACAGCGCTGCCGATCATGGGTGAAACCGCCCATCCCATATTGCCTACCATACTATATATACCCAATATGCTCCCCCTTTTTTCTTTGGGGGTACGTTCGCTCACCAATGACATTAACATAGGTTCGGCACCACCGATCAAATAGAACATTAGGCAATATACCAGAGCAAAAAAGATAAGATCGGATATAAAATACAGAGGTATGCTTAAAAAAACAGTTCCGCTTAACAAGTATAGCAAAAGCTTTCTCTTGCTGTATTTGTCCCCTAGCCTGCTGATGGAAAGACCGGCTATTGCAGTTGCTAATCCCACAGCCCCGTTGATGGCTCCGGTGACCGCCGAGGACCCGGTGACGGTCCCTCTTGTTTCCTGAATAAAGATGGAGATATAAGGAGCGGATGCATTACCGCCGATCTTGACAAAAAACAGAATTGACAGAATCACTAAAAATAAAGGGGTAACCACATTTCCAAGTTGCATCTTTTCTCTTGGTTTTCCCTTTCTCGCTCTCCTGTGTGCCATATATTCCAACCACTTGGGTTTGTTTTCTTCTTTTACTGTGAACAATATCAATAAAAAGTCCACTAACAACAAGAATGCACCGATAAAAAAGCTGATCCGATACCCATATCGTTCTGCCATGAATCCTCCTACAAAAGGGCCGATGGAGGATCCGATGAAGTTAGAAGAAGCCATTAAACCCAATGCATAAGACATTTTATGATCAGGAGTTCCGGATGCAACCAATGCA
>CALCRE010000178.1 GCA_937894465.1 uncultured Clostridia bacterium | reverse complement strand
TGTTGTTCCTGTTGCTTCTCAGGAAAAAATTATTCATAAAAATATTTGTTTCGGACCGGGACGAACAAGAATTCATCGTGCTGGTCTTTTGTATATTCAATATTATCCTTAAAAGGGTGGTTTATTCCAAAGAGCAAATATGGTGTTCGGCTCGAAACTATATTGAAAAAAAGGAAGAAGAAAAGCCGGATAACTACTCTACATTTATTATTCGATCTTACCAAAAAGCAGAATTGAAATTAGAAAAAATCGATTGCCTGCTAAACTTCACTACTGATGAGAAAGATTTGATTGCAATTTTAACCGGGATTTCAAATATTATAAATGGGATCGCAGAATCTTTTCGAAAAAATAAAGATCAGGGTATCTATATTCGATTGACTGTAAATCAAAACACATCATACATTGAGTGTATATTATCTGCAAGGCTAGGAAAAATAATAATACTTATTTTGAAGTATGTGAAAGACACAAAGATCTTGAAAAAAAGGAGAGATGAATATGTCACAACATCCTATTGAAGGTTTAATGGATACAGCAATGAGAAGTATAAAAGAAATGGTTGATGTCAATACCATTATCGGTGATACGGTTAAGACGGAAAACGGTACGGTCATAATACCGGTTTCAAAGGTCAGTTTCGGATTTGCCTCCGGAGGCGGTGAGTACGCTAAAGACAAAAAGGAAAATCAAGAATCCGCCAATTCTTTGAACAATCAAAACGGTAATAGTAAAGAGGAATTACCGTTTGCCGGAGGTAGTGCAGCAGGTGTCAGTATTTGTCCGGTCGCTTTTATGACGGTGACAAATGGCGAAGTAAGATTGTTACCTGTAAATACCAATGCTTCTGTGGACAAATTACTTGATTTGATACCTGATTTATTTAAGAAGAAAGACCATAAATGTAAAGAAGAAATAAATAATAACGGTAAGGAAAACGGTGACGTTAAAAAATCAGAAAACACATTGTCATAGAAGATGATAAATAAAATGAATGTTGGCAAGCATTAAAAATGTTTGCCTTTTTTATTCCATTCTTTATACACTGTCGTTACCAACATCAACATTATGCAATGTATCTACAGGCGGTAATTCGCTTAAATCCGACAAACCGAAACAACGAAGGAATTCTTCGGTTGTTTCATATAACAAAGGGCGTCCGGGGGCATCCATTTTACCAGCTTCCCGGATTAGGTTCCTTTCTAACAACTTTGTAACCGAGCTATCGCTGGATACACCGCGAATTTGCTCTATGAAGGCTCTGGTCACCGGCTCGTTGTAAGCGATAATGGCTAATGTTTCAAAAGCGGCATTGGACAACACTTGACTGCTGTGTTTGATATAAATTTTCGAGACATAAGGATTGTATTCTTGCTTTGTGCAAAATTGGTAGCTGTCATTAATTCTTCGTAATTGTATACCCCTGTCAGCCCGGTTGTATTTTTCCGACATACTGTTGAGTATGTCGGTTACAGCAGACTTGTCCATGTCCAAAGCTTCGCATATTTTTGATATGGGTAAGGCATCTCCGTGTGTAAATAACATGGCTTCTATGATACCTTCCGTCATGTTTTGATCCGGCATTATTCCTCCGCTGATTCACTCATCAACTCTTTTAATTCTTTCAGTTGAATATCGTCTATTTTTTTTACAACAATATCTTCGTCATAATTTCTTTGATTCAATGTCACCTTGTGAAACTTGGCCAACTCCAATACAGCCAAAAGCCCGGATATGACATCCAAACGATGTCTCTTCTTTAAATCAAATGTCCGATTAAAGTTAAATTCGTTTTTTCTACGAAACAACTCGGTGATTTCTTTCAGTTTGTTTTTTACGGTATAAAGTTCATGTTTCATTAAGGAAACGATGTTCTTTTTATTCTTGTTATTCTTCTTCACAAAAATGTTTTTTAAATAGGAATAAGTCGTCATCAAGTCTAAAACCGACATAGGAGTATTTTCATATTCTTTTTTATACTCCACTGTTTCCGGTACCTTGTATACACAATCCTTCCACAATTCTTCCTGCTTTTTTAGAATACCGGAAGCCGCTTTGTACTTTTTATACTCCAATAATCGAACTACCAGCTCTTCCCTTGGATCAATTTCTTCTTCTTCGGTATCGGATTTTTTTTCAGGTAAAAGCATTCTGGATTTAATATGTAACAAAGTAGCCGCCATTACAAGAAATTCACTGGCAATATCCAAATCCAACTGCTCCATACCGGCAAGATAATCGATATATTGGTCGGCGATTTCATTGATGTCGATATCATAAATGTCCATCTCATTTTTTTCAAGAAGATGGAACAACAAATCAAAAGGTCCTTCAAAATTATTCAATTTTAATACAACGGGATTGTCCGTCCGTTCAAGGACCTGTAACATTCATAAGCCTCCGCCAAATCTTTGCTTCATTGTATTTGTTCTTTTGAGCAAAGTCAATATTTAACACATGAAAAGGAAATATCGTCTCAGGTAAAAAGCCCTACAAGACCGAAACCGGCATTTGTAATCAATTTAATCACCGGTGATGCTACAAAATTCATTGCCATGCCGAATTGTTGCCGGAAGAAAATAATAATGACAAAGAATACAAGACCGATGGTACGTTCATGTTGTAAATAAGCCCAATACTTTTGATCCGGTAAAATACCACCTAACACCTTCGAACCGTCTAGAGGCGGCACCGGGATTAAATTAAAAATCGCTAAATAAACATTAACATGGATAAACAAAATGAAAATATTCAACAACGCTATGGTGAGCCATGTAAGTTCATGATTGGCTAAATATGCGTACAATATACCGGTCAATACACTGAATATAAAGGACAGTAGTAAGTTGGATACCGGACCTGCCAATGCCACCAATACGGTTCCCATTTTTCTGTTCTTGTAATACATCGGATTGATGGGAACAGGCTTTGCCCACCCGAAATGAACCAAAAACATCAATAAAGTACCCAAAGGATCCAAATGCTTAAAGGGATTCAGTGTTAATCTGCCTTGGTCTTTAGCGGTACGATCTCCTAGCTTGTACGATACATAGCCGTGTGCAACCTCATGAAACGGTAGTGACAGCACTACCGGTATCATGTATACAAATTGCGAAATGGCATCCCATAGTTTTTCCATATATTACCCTCTGTTTTTCTTTTTGTTACGACTCAATTAAATACTCTCACTTAAATGTCAGCCATTCTTTGATCATCATAAAGAATAACCTAAAGAACGAAGCTTTTTCAACTGAGTTTGCTGCAAGTATGTTCACGTTTCCTATGACTTCGCCGTCAATGGAAATTCTAGCATATCCGATAATATCTCCTTTATTCACCGGTGCAGTCAACAACTCCTCAGTGACAACATCAATTTTTAACTTGTCTTTCTTTGATTTGTCAATCAGATATGAAAAATCATTTGCATAAACTAAGTCAACTTGATCCGAAACACCCTTTTTCACTTCGATGCTCTTGATGGTATCGCTTTTCTTGATTATATCTATTGATTCAAAATTGTAAAATCCATAATCCAATATTTTAGCTGTTTCTGCAAAACGGGTATTGTTGTTAGGTTCTCCCAACACAACAGAAATCAGTTGAAAATCATCTCTTTTCGCCGAGCCTACCAAGCAATATCCGGCTGCTGTTGTAAAACCGGTTTTCAAGCCGTTAGCGCCATTATAGAACCAGATCAATCGATTCCGATTCCACATGTCTATATGATCCTCACCCGGTCGGAACTCCTTGTATTGGATAGTAGTAATATCTAAAATCTCCGGATATTTGTTCACCAACTCCGCTGAGAACAATGCAATATCTTTTGCTGTACTGTAATGACCTTCATCAGTCAAACCGGTACAATCCTTAAAGTTGGTGTCCTTTAACCCCATAGCTTTGGCCCTGTTGTTCATCAACAGAACAAAGGCAGCCTCGCTTCCTGCAACCTTTTCAGCCAATGCCACCGCAGCATCGTTTGCCGAATGAATTTCCACAGCTTCCATCATCTCCATCACAGTAAACTCTTCACCGGGTTCCAAATATACTTGGGATCCTCCCATGCTGTATGCATATTCAGATACTTTCACTTTGTCGTCATATTTTAGTTTGCCTTCTTTAATATGATCCATTACGATGATGGAAGTCATTATTTTTGTGATACTTGCAATTGGATAACGCTCTTCAGAATTTTTTTCATAAAGAAACATTCCGGTTTTCGCATCCATAAGAATAACGGCTTTTGCTTTCAGGTTGAAGACATCGGTGTTTTTCATGATGTCATTGACAACAGCCATATCAAATGAGTCCGGATCAGTTTCAGGTTCAGCAAATCCGTGAACCGGAAATAACAGTATTCCAAAAATCAATAAAAATATTACGAATAATTTTTTCAAAAAAACAACCCCCCAAAAAACGAATAATAATGACTCGTTCAATTTCTTCACTCTATTATATACGCAAGCATATCAAGTATTCAACACACCAATTCAGGAAAACATAAAATCTCAGTTTTGTCTTTATCCATTGTTGCCTTTAATATGGATCTTTGCGGCGGACGTTCCATGTCGAATTCAATGGATTCTAAGAATAAAGCTTCACCTTTGTCTAACTTTTCCACATCATCGGAATACAATGTTGCCAAAAGATCACCTTTGTTAACGTAATCCCCTGTTTTTTTGTGTAACCTAATTCCGGCTCCAGATTGAATGACATCTGTGAGGAATTTTCTGCCGGCACCTAATTCCATGGATGTCACGCCGATTCTTTTACAATCCATCTTTCGAATGTATCCTTCTGTGTTAGATAAAAGCACCTTACTTTCCTTTGCACAGGGAAATAATGAATAATCATCAATAACATTCGGATTCCCCCCTTGAAGACGAATAAATTCGCGAAAGCGTTTTAAAGCGCTTTGATTTTCAATATTCTTACGAGCCATATCTCTTCCGGAATTCAAATCATGGCATTTTCCGGCAACATACAACATGGCACCGGCAATATGTATACAAAGCTCTGTGAAATCATCAGGACCGTTTCCTTTTAATGTTTCAATGGCTTCTATGACCTCAAGCGCGTTTCCTATGGTGTTTCCTAAAGGTACATCCATGTCTGTGATCAGGCAAAATGTTCTTTTCCCTGCGTTTTCACCGATGGAGATCATGGTCTTGGACAATTTCAAGGCTTGCTTCATATCGGTCATAAAAGCTCCGGATCCTAACTTGACATCCAATATGATGGCATCACACCCGGAAGCAATTTTCTTGCTCATAACACTTGACGCTATCAATGGTATGGAATCCACCGTTGATGTGACATCACGTAACCCATAGATCTTCTTATCGGCAGCTGCAATGTCAGCTGTTTGTCCGGTTACAGCAAAACCTACGGTTCGCACGGTTTTCATAAAGTCTTCTTGTGATAAGGATGTATTGAAGCCCGGTATGGATTCTAATTTATCAATGGTTCCCCCGGTGTGACCCAAACCTCTTCCGGACATTTTGGGCACAAATATACCGGAGGCTGCAGCCAATGGCGCTACCACCAATGTTGTCTTGTCCCCCACACCGCCTGTGCTGTGTTTATCCACCTTGACACCTTTGATTGCATTTAAGTTCACCGTACTGCCTGACTTGACCATATGATTTGTCAAATAGCCGGTTTCCTCGTCATCCAACCCTCTTATATACATAGCCATGAGCAATGCCGCCCCTTGATAATCCGGTATGAAGCCATCGGTATACCCCCTTATGAAAAAACCGATTTCTTCATTGGTAAGCGCATGACCGTCCCTTTTTTTAGCGATGATTTCCCGAATATTCATAACTCCTCACAAAATATCGTTATTTGCGATAAATCTTTGTAGAGTATATATCCGCATGTCCCAACATCTCTTTGATATGATTGATATCCTCCCCCTTAAGCAACATGTTGGTTGCTATGGAATGCCGAAAGGTATGAGGTGTAATTTCAATATCAACTTCGATATCCTTGCAGTAAAATTTTATGATCTTCCAAAGACCTTGTCGGGTCATTCCGGCACCCTTCATATTGAGAAATAATGCATCTTCAGCAAGATTCGTAACGATCAGAGGCCTTGCGTTGGAAAGATAATCTTTTAAACAATCGGCGCAAAGATCGGAAATTCTCACCTTCCTGGTCGATTTACCGCTAATGGTTATTATACCGGATAAAGGATCGTATTGTCCGGTAGTCAGCCCGATTAATTCGGAAACTCTGACACCAGAATAATATAATGTGGAAAGAATAGCTCTGTCTCTGATTCCTTTAACGGTGTCCTTCTCCGGTGAATCGATAATTTTTAACATGTCGTTTTCATCAATGGTAACCATAGGCTTCTTTTCCACTTTTGGTGCATTGATATCAGAAGCCGGATTTTCAGTACATACATTAGCGTCAATCAAAAAGGTAAAATAGGACTTAATGGTTGCAATATATCTTAGTATGGTTGCATTGGACTTATTCAAAATCCGCATTTCCCTCAAGTATCTTTTCAAATCGTTTTGATCCACTTCTTCCGGATCCGTAATTCCCGTGCGTGCCAAATACTCCAAGAAAATCTTCAAATCCCTGTTATAGGACATAATTGTATTGGTCGATAGATTCTTATCCACATGTAAGTAATCAATATATTCTTCCACATAATTGTTTATCATTCACTACACCACCGATTAAATATTTTGTATCTTTGTAATTCTTATGTAACCTCAGTGTTATTTATAACCGAAAAATATGATTTTAAAACATAATGTCATGATTACACATATGAAGGGTTGCTTTTTCATAAGATTAGTTAAACAAAAACAAAAAAGGACTTACAGATGCTTGAAATAAAACTTGGAAAATCAAAGAAACTGATGCTTCAAATGATGTTGGACCGGTTTAACCTACCTATGAACAAGCTAATACTTCCTATGGTGTTTATTGTATTTGGAATCTTGTTAGGAAGCATATCCTCCAATTATTTGAATGCATCGGAAGAGCTTGAAATGCATCAATATTTTTCAGGTTTTTTAAATATGGTAAACGTTCAAACTGTGGATCGGGGTGCATTGTTTCATCAAGCGCTGACCAACAATACGAAAGTTTATCTTTTGCTTTTGTTTATGAGTATTTCCGTCATCGGAATCCCCTTCATTTATGCCATTATAGCAGTGAAGGGATTCATTGTGGGTTTTACAGCCGGAATTGCCTTCAAAGTTTTAGAGGCCAAAGGCCTCGCCGTAGTTCTTTGCCTTATTCTCCCGAAAGAATTGATATTGTTATCTGCCTATATACTGATTGCCGCCCTTGGGGTAGCCTTGTGCAGCAAGATGATTCATATGATTCTATCAAGCAAAAAAAATGGATTCGAACCGGAGAAAAACTTCATACCCAAGCATATGTTAAAATTCATACCTTGCTATGTATTGTTAATCATCGGTTGCTTTTTTGAAGCATTCGTGTGCCCCGTATTGCTTAAAATGGTGCTTTAAAAATTTAAATCCCCTTCTTATCCGACACAGCTTTTACAGCCATTTGGTCGCATAGGTTGTTGTATTTATTATCAGCATGCCCCTTTACTTTGACAAATCTTATCTTATGTACTTGATTGAGCTCATATAATCGAATCCATAACTCTTTGTTTTTCAACTCGTCTTTGGGTGTTCTTTTCCATCCGAGTTTTTTCCATTTGTAAATCCATCCTAAATTAAACCCATTGATCAAATAAGCACTATCGGAATACAAGATCACTTCACATGGCTCGTTCAACGCTTCTAATCCCTTAATGGCAGCGGTCAATTCCATGGCATTATTAGTGGTTTCCCCTTCGTATCCGGACATATATTTTTCAATGGTTTTGTAAATCAACACCACGCCCCATCCCCCTTCGCCGGGGTTATTCGAGCATGCACCGTCCGTATAGATCTCCACTGTTTTCATTCATCCAACCTATTCTTTCTTTTCTGAGATCTCCTCAGCCCTTTTTGTGCATTCATTCATGGCGTCCATCAGACAATATCGGAAACCGTTTCTTTCCAAAGCTTCAACCGCCTCAATGGTAGTCCCTGCCGGAGAACACACCTGATCTTTTAACACTGCAGGATGAAGTCCCGATTCCAATACCATTTTTGCTGATCCCAATACGGCTTGGGCTGCTAACTTATAGCTGATTTCTGAGGGAATGCCTGACTTTATACCTGCGTTTCCCATGGCTTCAATCATCATAAACACATAAGCCGGACTGCTTCCGGTTAACGCCGTAACTTGATTCATCAATTTTTCATCTAAAACCTGGGTTTTACCGGCGCAAGAGAAAATTTTTAAAACCTTTTTAAGGGAATCTTCTGATGTTCCTTTTTCATGACTAATCACCGACATACCTTCTCCCACCAAAGCCGGTGTATTGGGCATAATTCTGAAAAAGTCAAAATCTCCAGAAATGAATGTTCTGTATTTAGCAATGGGAACACCTACAGCAATAGAGCATACAATAGTACCGGGATTTAAAAACTTTGAAACCTCTTGTGCAACACTCAACACAATATTCGGTTTGACGCAAAGAATCACCAATTGACTTTTATGAATTGCTTCTTGTATGGAGGAACAAGCCGTTGCACTGATTGACCGGGCAAATTGATTTACTTTGTTAATATCCGTATCATGCAACATCAGATTTTCTGCCATACCGGAACCGGCAATTCCCTTTGCCAAGGCAGAACCCATATTCCCGGTTCCTATGATTGCTATCTTGTCTTTCAAATTGATTTTACTCATATCATTTATTCCTTTCGGTGATCACACAGGTATTTTTCTGATCATACTGCCTTTTTGTACAGGCTTGTCCATAGGCATGTACACTGTCATCTGTGGGTGCGGAGCACTTTCAACACGCTCCATATTCTCGTTATACATCACTTTCACCTCATGGTGAATCAACGTTCCGTCCGGTTGATGAAATTCAATTTCATCCCCTTTGGAAAATTTGTTTCTTTGCTCGATTTTCAAAGTTTTCTTATCCGAATCATAACCCATCACCAGCCCGATAAAGTCATACTCTTTTACATAGGTTGAGCTGCTGTGGATTTGACCTCCTTTAGGATCCATTCCGTAAAAGAATCCGGTGTAATATGGCCTATGACTGATTCGCTCTAACATCTCCATCCACATAGGATCAAATTCATAGTTGTCGGGATCCTTGCAGTAAGCATCGATGGCTTGGCGGTATGCAGAAGTCACAGTGCCTACATAATGGGCACTTTTCATTCTTCCCTCAATTTTTAAACTGGTCACACCCATTTGGATGATTTCAGGGATTTGACGGATCAAACACAAATCCTTTGAATTGAATATATAGGTTCCGTGTTGATCTTCAAATACCGGCATGTATTCCCCAGGCCTTTGTTCTTCCGTCAAGTGATATTTCCAGCGGCAAGGCTGTGTACACATGCCTCGGTTGGAATCTCTGTTGGCCAGATAGTTGCTTAACAAACATCTCCCGGAATAGGACATGCACATTGCACCGTGAACGAACATTTCGATATCCATATCCTTGACACGGACAATCATCTCTCGGGTTTCCGATCCGGTTAATTCTCTTGCTAGAATGATTCTTTTCACACCTGATTCCGCCCAAAATTGAGCGGCATAAGAATTTGTGGTGTTTGCTTGGGTGCTTAAATGGATTTCCATATCAGGCACATGTTTGCGGATCATATAGACAAGGCCGGGGTCTGATACGATCACAGCATCCGCTTGGATCTTTTTTAAATGAAGAATGTATTCCGGCAAGTGTTCGTAATCATGATCTCTTGTAAATATATTTACCGTCACGTAAACCTTTTTACCTAAATTGTGTGCATATTCAATGGCTTCCTGTAATTCGGTTTCTGTGAAATTGCCTGCATATGCTCGTAATCCGAACCGAGTTCCTGCGGCATATACCGCATCAGCGCCATATTGAAAGGCAATTTTCATTTTCTCCATATTCCCGCCCGGTGCTAAAAGCTCCGGTTTCTTTATAATTTTATTCACCTTTTATTTCACCTGTTCTCTTTAATGTTTTTAATGGATACCGCAACACCGTCTCCGATGGGGATTAGTGATGTACTGTAAGTTCCCTCATTGCATAATGAATCTAGATACTCCCGCATATTTCGGATAATGGTGCGATGCTTTTTCCTTTCAGGCTCAAGGATCATTCCCTTGAACAATACATTATCCGAAACTAATAAGCCTTCATCATTTAACAATCTCGTACAATGGGGCAAAACTTCCAAATACATGCTTTTCGCAGCATCCATAAATATCATATCATAAGTTCCTTGCAAATTGGAAAACACATCAATGGTATCTCCGACAATCACATGAATACAGTCGCTTAAACCGGCTTCTTTAACATTCTGATTGGCCATGGACGCAACATCAAAATCCAATTCCACAGTATCAATATGAACTCTACCTTCTAATGCTTGACACATAAGAATGGATGAATACCCAATTGCTGTGCCGGCTTCCAATATTCGTTCCGGCTTTTTCAGTTTCACCAATATTTCCAGAAAGCGAGCTGTTTCCTCCATCAACAAGGGATTACCCTCTTGGTTGGCTTTATCTCGTATTGTTTTTAATATCCCGGCATCTTCAGGCAGTGTATTCAACAAATATTCCCGCATTCGGTTACCGATGATGTGATCATCTTCTCTTCCAAGCATAAAAGCTACCTCTTTTAAGACGATAAATTTAAGCTGTCTAATTATTTTGATATTTCCTTATGGCAGCCAGATGCTGGTCATATGTTTGGGAGAATTCATGACTGCCGTCTCCGGTGGCGACATAATAATAATAATTATGCTCTTCCGGATAAAGCGCGGCAATAATGGAATTCAACCCGGGGCTGCATATGGGACCCGGGGGCAAGTCCGGATAAACATATGTGTTGTAGGGATGGTCGATTTTTGTATCTTCCGTTAACAAGACTTCCTTCACCTTGCCTGTGGTTTCAATGTAATGATATTGAATGGTGGCATCCATTTGTAAATAGTGCAAGGAAGGATCATTGCTATTTAACCGGTTGTATATGACACCGCTGATGATCTCCCTTTCGTTTTCGAGTTGAGCTTCCCTTTCAATGATGGAAGCAATAATAATGGCTTCATCCACGGTGATTCCGAGCTCCTGAACTTTGTTGTAGAATTCATCCCGGAATTTGTTTTCAAAGTTGGACAACAGCTTGTCCACAATCACCTCGGGAGATGCTTCCGGATCCATGATATAGGTATCCGGGAACAAGTATCCTTCAAACATGTTGGATCGATCCTTATCTTTCATATCCTCTAAAGTATATTTCATAAACTCATAATCGTATTTATAATTTTTTGCTACTTCCCAAAAGGCATCATCAATAGGGATACCGGCATTTATAAGAATTTTTTCAGTTTGATGCCAAGTGCTGCCTTCCGGTATAAAGACCTTTACATCCGGTTTTTTCTTGGGGTTACGGGAAAGAATGTACATTAACTTTTCATACCCGTCCAATGTATTGTAATTTTCAGTTTTGTCCACGATATGGACACCTGCAGTATATTTTCCTTCATAGCCGATAAATTTCGACCATATGGAAAAGAGAAATACGTTGTCGATAAAGCCTTCATCCTTAAGCATGGCAGCAATATCATCCGTACTATAGCCCCAAGGTATTTTTACCTCGTATTCATTGGATGGAGATATATTGATTGCAATCTCCATATCCTTGACTTCGTTTCTTTTGAGAACAAAATCATATCCTTTCCGGAAAAAATGAACGCCCAGATAAACCAAAGATAGAATCACCAGTATGGTTATGATAAAACGTATAACGTCAAATGTTCGCTCAAGTGCGAGTAAGTTTTTCTTTTTATCCATTTATACTCCTAGCTGCCACGGACTTATGTAATATTCAAGTGATGCTCCTTGCATCGTAAAATTTATTATATCTTAAATGGCGTAATTTTTCCACAGAAAAACTTACAGGTCAAATAAACAAAAAAGAGTTCTATCAAAACTCCTTTTCTATTGGAAAATATGTGCAATAACTGTTACAGTTCCACCACAGTCACACCAAAGTCACCCTCCCCTTGCTTTCCATCTCGGTAGCTTGTCACTCTAGGATTGGTTTTCAGGTAATCCTGTATGGCGGTTCTTAAAACTCCGGTACCTTTACCGTGGATGATGCTCACTTCATGAAGGCCGGCCATCATGACATTATCCAGATACTTGTCAATGACTTCGATTGCTTCATAAACAGTATGGCCTCTAACATCAACCTCCATGCTTACATGATCCGGACGTTTTACACCGGTAGCCACACGAACGACAGGTTCAGGCTTGGATTTTAGCTGCTTAACCGGAACAATATCATTGACAGTAAGGGTAATTTTCATAATTCCTGCTTGGACAACCACCTTGTTGTCCTGATCAGAATCAGTTAACAATGTGCCGGTTTGATTAAGTTTTAATATTTTTACCGTGTCTCCGGCCTTAAACTTTGTTTCATCTGTAACAGGAATTTCTTCTATGAAAGCGGTATCCTCCGAATCTTCCGAACCGAATACCCGCTTACCCAATGTGTTGACTTCTCTTCTTAAATCATTGATTTCGTTCAGTCTGCGACCGTACCCGCCTTCTTCTTCAATGGTTTTTAACCTGTCAATAATGGATTGTGTTTCTTGTTTTGCAGCTGCCACAATGCGTTTGGCATCGTCCTTTGCTTTGTTGATCTGCTTTTCCTTATCAATTTCAATTCTCTTTATTTTTTCATCCAACTCGGCTCTCATCAATTCCATTTCCTTTGTGATCATCTGAGCCTCGTGTCTCTCCCGGTCGGTTCTTGCTTTGTTCTTATGAATGTTGTGGAGGATTTCTTCAAACTTGATGTCATCATTGTGAAGATAATCTTTAGCTTTTTGGATAAAGGAAACGGGTAAACCTAACCTTTTACAGATGGCCAATGCGTTACTTTCACCGGGAACACCCATAATCAACTTGTAGGTGGGTTGTAAGCTGTTGATATCGAATTCACAGCTTGCGTTTTCCATGTCTTCATTTTTCATGGCATATAATTTTAAGTCACTGTAGTGTGTGGTTGCGATCACAGTGCACTTTTTCTCGTTCAATCCGTCTAGGATGGACATAGCCAAAGCACTTCCTTCTTCCGGGTCGGTTCCAGCTCCTAATTCATCCATCAAAACAAAGGAGCGATCATCGGCGTTTTGCACTATGTGAATAATATTTTTCATATGAGCTGAAAAAGTACTCAAGCTTTGTTCAATGCTTTGTTCATCTCCTATATCACAGAAAATATCATTAAACACCGGCAGTACGGTGCCATGCTTTGCAGGTACGTGTAACCCGGCTTGGGCCATAAGACAAAACAATCCGCAAGTTTTCAAGGCAACGGTTTTACCACCGGTGTTGGGACCGGTAATAATTAAAATTCGGAAACGTTCCCCGGTTTCGATATTCAAAGGTACCACCGTTTCCTTATTCAACATGGGATGACGCCCTTCAACAATTTTGACTACATATGAATCACTGATTTTTGGACATACTCCGTCCATTTGATAACTTAATTCA
>CALCRE010000177.1 GCA_937894465.1 uncultured Clostridia bacterium | reverse complement strand
TAACATCTCCTTTATTAGTTATTGTTACCAATTACACGAAATTTAAAACATCCTCATGGATCATGATTCCTATGTTTATAATAATGCCTTTGCCCGTTCCACGTATTCTTTGAACCGATCCTCGTTTCGGACGGAGTTGAACCACTCCCATCCCTTAGGAGCCGTCATTCCATAGTACATTAAACTGACTTTGTCTTCGAATAAATGTCCATAGGATATCAATTCCGTTCTGCCATCGGGAAGTTTAACAATACCTTTTCCTTTTAATACTTTGATGCCTCCGTAAATCAAAGGATTGCCAACATCCATTTCCTCACCATCCGTTATTTTCTCCCACTTGGGAAACAATTCAAAGGCTTTTTCAAGATAGATGTACCCTTCGTCTTTTTTACCGCATCCAAATAGCGCACAAGCGATACGGAAGCAAGTGGAGGAATAGTGTCCCATCCAAGCTGTTGGAACTTCCTCGTTTTCTCCAAGCCCCTCCATAATTTTCATTTTATATTTGTTCCATGCCACTGCTTTTTCCTGTGCAGACCAATATCTATGTGGTCGTCCCAAAAAGTGGGTAAGAATGTGGAAGTTGTTCACATCATGGCACAAACGGCTTTCATTGCGTTTTCCCTCATTCCAAAGATGGTCTTCAATCACTTCGCCTTGAATTGCGCTATACTGTGTAATTGGCGGAGGTAATTCACGAATGCCGGTGCGGTCAGCAAAAATGACGATATCACCATCATCATCGGCAACATATGTGTATTCTGCCGCACCAACAAAACCATCGGTAAGGTCAAGGGCATCATATTTTCTTAAAAGTCCGTCTGCAAGAGGCATGAATCCCTCTCCTGTGCCTTCATAGGTTGACAGTTCATAAACAGCTGTTCTTGCACCGCCGCCATATTCGTTCTCGGTACGGACTATTCCAATGCCCTCAGCAAAATAATACACTTTTTTTCCACCGCGATAGGATAAACCGTCGGTCATTCCACCAATGTCAAGAGAGAGTTTCAAACAGTTTTCAAAAGTTCCTGCTTTTGTGGTTATGGTTCCGCCATTTTCGCAGGTAATTTTCGTTTGAATCGTCATATCGTATGGATTGTATTCTATCATAGGAGAAGCACCGATACGCCATTCCTCTGACCAAATACAGTTTGTCGCATCTTGTAAAATACCATAGATGTCATTATAGAGAATAGGTTCTTCCGCATGACCCATACTGCCTGTGTTTTTCCATTCAAAAGACCATCGACGATTGTATGTAATGGAAATGGTATCTTTTTTCTTTCTTACAAATACTTTAGAGAAGAAATTCCAATGTCCCGTTGCGGTGTGATTCGGATTGAAAACAGGGTCTGTTGCTAGAATTCTACGGACAACCGAGGAGGCGGCTTTTGTATGAGCCTGTTCCATGGGAGCTTTGGCCAGTGCTCCGGCACGTTCCACTGCATGGTAGACATCGCACAACTTTTGACTTCCATTGATTTCCTCGCAATAATCGCTTCTAATTTGCTGAATCATATCGAGCCACAAATTTTCATCATATTTATGACGAGTGATGTTTTTCCAGGAAGTAAGAACAACCTTGTTTTTATCGGCATAGGAAACGTCAAATGTAAGTTCAGCAGTCATAATATCGGTGGCATATTTGGATATGTATTCCCACCTATTGCCATATGCCATAGGTAAGAGTCCATCTCCACCTGTAATATGATACGATGAAAGAAGTCTGACATCGTAAAGGCCGTCTTGTATATGTTCGTGTTTTACAATACCGACACCTTCTTTGTAATAACTTTTAAAGATGGATTTTCCACTCCAATTAAAGTGTTTTGTAATCCACACTCGACAATCTTTAAATACGCCTGCGGGAGATTCAACTGTTTCGCAGTCACTTGCATAAGTCAGTGTTGTACCGTCAGAACCGATATAGGATTCTCCCGTTTTGATGTCAGCAAAGAATTGACCGTCACAAAGGCAAGAGTTGCGGAAAATTCTCATAATATCACTGTCGACAGAATGCATGTAACCTTCGCCAAAGCCTTCATTGCTCCAAAAACGAAGTGTTCCGTCAAAATAGCGAAACTCATCTGCGTTTGAGCCGATCCTGTAACGTTTTTCACTTTCATCCTTGTATTCGTTTTCAAGCACCGCTTCCATTTTTCGAGCATATGGAATCAGTGTATAATAGGAGTCGGAGGGCTTAAGCACCTCACATACTTTGTCATATGCTGCGTGTCCCTCTTTTGCTTTGCCTTCCCGGAAATAATGATACCCAAGCCAAAACCACTCTCTGCCCAAGGCCTGCATAAATCCTGCTTTTTCTAATCGCGGAATTTGCTTGTCGCGGATAAAGTCGATTTTAGCGCTGCCCCAAACCTTTGAATCCTCTCGAGCGACTATGAAGGTCATGGCTTCTTCGTTCTTTCCTTCAAGGGCAGCTTCTGAGATTCTAGCAAATAGGGCATCGTTTTTCTCGCCCGGCAGCCACCACCATCCGCGCATAAGCACATCGGCGAGGGCATGGCTTTTATCTCTTGATTCGGGTAGGTCTTCCACATCTTTGAGAACAGTCTTGTATACAACTTCAAATCCGCTTTTATCGTTTTTGAATTGCCACAACTTTAATTCTTCAACCTTTTTCATGACACGTTGTACCAGTGTATCGCTGTATTTTTCATTCATAGCACAAAGTTCCTTTCTGATTCGTTTTCTTCCGTCATGAAGCTGCCATTTGACAGTTCCTTCGGAAATGCGCATTCTTTCTGCAATTTCCGCAATGGAGAGCCCATCAAAGTAATGCAGATGTATAATTTCCTTTACTTTTTGCGGTAGTTTTGCAGTGCTTTTATAAATCTCCTCTTTTTCTTCGGACAATACATAAAGCTCGGCAGGATTCAATGCGGGGTTATCGTGAATATTCAGGTTTTCCACAGATGCCAAAGGCATATAACTTTTAAAACGCATAACCATATTAAGCGCACAGTTTTTTGCAATTCGGCATACCCATGGACTGAACTTTGCCCCATCTTGCAGGGTGTCAAGTTTCATCCATGCGGTTACAAAGGCGTCTTGTGCTGCATCTTCGGCCATGAATTGATTCCGGGTGACGGATAAGGCTGAAGCTATGACAGCCTTTTGATAACGAATAACCAGCACTTCATAGGCACTTTGCTCTCCTGCAAGCGTCAGCATAACCAGAGTTTCGTCGTTCTCCTTTTGATAGTACAATATGGTTCCTCCTTTTGCTTTGTCGAAAATTTTCGATTTCTTAAGCGCTTATCTTATAGACACCAAACAGTAAAAAAAGGTTGGGTTTGTTATAAAACTTTTTTAATCATACCATAAGTTTATGTATCTTTATACCATTATCTGCCATAGGGTATTCTTTGCTTCTTAAATCGCTTCTTAAAAAGAGAAATGGGTAAGTCTTAGAATACGTAATTGTTTGGCACGCAATGTGGTATACTATGGTTAAAATAAAGGTGCAATAAAAAGGAGGGTTTATGAAGGATCCTAGATATGAAAAGCTTGCAGATACATTGATCAACTATTCAACCGAATTGAAAAAAGGTGAAAAGATCCTTATAGAAACAAGTGGCTACGATAATCTTCTTGCCCGAGAATTGGTAAAGAAAACGTACGAAGCGGGAGGAATCCCCTTTGTTAAAGTTAATGATGACAAGCTCAATGCTTTGGTCTATAAAAATTGTAGTAAGGAACAACTGGAGATTATGTGTGAAAACCAACTTGCTTTTATGAAGCAAATGGATGCTTACCTGGCCATCCGGGAAAGCAGGAACATTTATGAATCCTCCATCATTCCTTCGGAAAAACAAAGCTTGATGACTAAAATCTTAAGACCGGTTTTGGAAGAGCGGGTTAACAGTACAAAATGGTGCGTGATGCGTTATCCCAATGAAGCATTTGCACAACTAGCCGGAGTATCCACTGATGAATTTGAAGATTTCTATTTCAATGTATGCAATTTGGACTATTCCAAAATGTCCAAAGCCATGGACAACCTTACATCATTGATGGATCAAACGGACAAGGTGCATCTAAAAGGTCCCGGAACCGACCTGACCTTTTCTATAAAAGGTATCCCTGCCATTAAGTGTGACGGTAAAATGAATATACCGGACGGAGAAGTTTTTACGGCACCGATAAGAGAAAGTGTCAATGGTATGATCACCTTTAACACTCCTGCCGTCAGTGAAGGATTTACCTACGAAAACATTCGTTTTGAATTCAAAGATGGAAAGATCATTCACGCAACTTCCAATGATAACGAAAGGATCAACAAAAAATTAGACACCGATGAAGGTGCCCGCTATATCGGGGAGTTTGCCATCGGTGTGAACCCATATATCTTAAAGCCAATGAAAGACACCCTGTTTGATGAAAAAATCATGGGAAGCATCCATTTTACACCGGGAAGATGCTACGATGAAGCAAGCAACGGTAACCAATCGGCCATCCATTGGGATCTTGTGATGATACAAACACCGGCATACGGCGGGGGAGAAATCTATTTTGACGATCATCTTGTTCGAAAGGACGGATTGTTTACTGTAGACGAGTTATTATGCTTGAATCCCGAGAATTTGAAATAAAACCAAAAGAAAACTTATAAAACAACCACGTACGGCATAGCCATTTTTCACGGAAAGGCTATGCCGTTCTAATACTCACCAACCACCGAAAAAGCGGAAAAATAAAGTTTAATCACCTATTTACTATGATATATTGCGGTGATATAATTTCATTTAAGAGTTACTGATCTATAGTCACATCTAAAAAATATTCAACATATGCTATTTTAAAAATAAATAAGTTCGGGAACTAGTGTACCTAGTTGACAGAAAATGTAGGTGAGTGAGATGAAAAAAGTTTCTTTGAAGATGTTAGCCATAATTTTGGTACTTAATCTTGTAATGCTTATTTCTTCTACCGGTCTAACCTTCGCAGGTACCCAACCGTTAGCGAATAATGTAGTGATTTTATCAGGGCAACCCATTGTGGGTCAAACATTAACCGGATCCTATGAATATTATCATCCTGACGGTGTATCGGAGTGCAAGACCGTTACGAAAACAAAAACAGTCACGATCTATGATAGCAACGGAAATGCCGTCAAAGTTCAAAAGGATTACTTATACTATAGTTATGGGGGCGTGGACTCGGCTGTGTTTTGGTGGGAAATTAACGGAAGTTCTAACGATAGTGTTGTCGGTTGGATGTGTAGGCAAAAGAGTTTTACATTAAGGCCTGAAGATGTAGGTAAGCAAATTCAATTTTATTATAGACCCATCGATGCTAACGGAACGAAAGGTAAACAATATCGAAGCGAACCGATGACAGTGACCACGATACCACCGGTCATTACACTCAATGGAGCTGAAAGAATCGTGGTATATCGTAGTGCACCCTTTACAGATCCGGGTGCAACTGCACAAGATTTGGTTGACGGTAATTTGTCCGATTCCGTCATCATTAGCGGTGATATTGTTGATACATCCGTAGCAGGTGTGTATAAGATTTCATATGATGTAACGAATTCCTTAGGTATGAAAGCAACTCAAGTTAAGAGGATTGTTTATGTTTTGGATGCAAACCCGAATAACGATGTTGCATTATATTTCAATGCTGATCGTTTTGATCATGCTCACGACGATAATTATAATACTTCGGCAAACATCTATTCACAGGATGGATATATTGTATATACAGTAGCCCAATTGGGATTAACAAGTCAAAAGATACAATTTGTCATGAACGGAAGATACGGAGAAGCTCATTGGGTTCCGGTAGAATTGTATAATGCAGAATTTAACATGATCGGATCTACACATTTGCCCATAGAAGGATATAAGAACTCGTATACATACATCATACCGGACGGGACAATATATATAAAAATCCTTGGTATCGAAAACCAACCTTTGTATATCTATGAAATAGAAGACGGATTATCTCCGAGTGCTCCATCGATGCTATCTAAATGTGCCGATAACTTGGCCGATGGCCATGATGGCAATTACGATACATCGGCGAATATATATAATCATGGCGAGTATATAGTGGATCGGTTTATAACTTACAGCTTGGAAGAATTAGGTGTTCTGCCCGGAACGACCATTGCTCTAACCATGAATGATTCGGAAAACGGAACAAATACAGTTTATGTGGAATCCGTGAGAGAATTTCAAGGAAGATTGGAGGAAATACATACTAGTGTGTATAACATTAATGGACACAAAGGAGTATACTTTTACAATATTCATGCCGAAGCAACACATCTTTCTATTCACGGAACACTGACCAATACGTTATATATCTATGAGATACAACCTTGGACCGGTCCTACTACCCAATTTATATTTTCTAAGTCTGCCGATAACTTGGCCGATGGCCATGACAACAATTTCAATAGTTCGGCAAATATATACAATCAAGGCCTGAATATTACGGACGCATTTATAACGTACAGTCTTGCAGAATTGGGTGTTTTACCTGGAACTACCATCGCTTTAATCATGAATGATTCGGAAAATGGGACGAATACAGTGGTAGTAGAATCCAGGAGAGAATTAGAAGATGTTTTAGAAAATATTAGTTATAACATCTTTAACATTAACGGACACAAGGGAGTATACTTGTACGACGTTGATGCGAATGCAACACATATCACCATATACAGAACACCGACAAATGCGTTATACATCTATGAAATACAACCTTGGACGGGTCAACCTCCGGTATCGCCGGAAAGCTCCGTCGGTGTTGACCATATAGATCATGCCTATGACGGTAATAACAATACATCCGCGAATATATTTGTCAGGG
>CALCRE010000176.1 GCA_937894465.1 uncultured Clostridia bacterium | reverse complement strand
AGCGAATTATGACCAATCTGATTTTAGATGATAAGAATATAAGGAATTTTGAAAAAAACATCGGATACACATTCAAAAACAAAAGCCTGTTTCTAACGGCAATTACCCACAGTTCCTTCGCCAATGAAGGAATCGGGAACCTGAGTGACAATGAACGGTTGGAATTTTTAGGTGATTCTGTCCTGAACCTATGCATCGGTGACTATATCTTTAACAATGAGATTGATATGCCGGAAGGGGAGATGACCAAAATACGGGCTGCAATCGTTTGTGAGCAATCTTTGAAAGAGTGTGCCATTGAATTGGATTTAGGTATTTATTTACGGTTGGGAAAAGGCGAGGAGGCAAATCAAGGCAGAACAAGGCCCTCCATTTTAGCAGATGCCATGGAAGCCTTAATCGGTGCAGTGTATCTAGATTCGGATTTTAAAACGGTACAAAAATTCATTTATAGGAATATGAAGAATATCATCAACGGCGCTTTGACCGGTACGGTGTTTAACGATTACAAGACGGAATTGCAAGAATGCTTACAGCGGCAAGGCAGAGTGAAAATAAAGTATGTTGTGGAACAGCAATCCGGGCCGGATCATCATAAGGTATATAATGTATCGGTGTATGTGAACAATGTTAAATACGGTACCGGAGCCGGAACCACAAAAAAAGAAGGGGAACAAAATGCAGCTAAAGCTGCACTTTTTGAAGGAATAAGAGCGTTATAATTTTTTAATTAATGTAAAAATGAAAGGGGTCGCATATGAAAAGGTCTGAAATTAACCGGTTGTTATATGAAGGAGTGGATTTTCTAGAGAAAATGAATTTCAAGCTTCCGCCTTTTGCATATTGGAGTCCGGAGCAATGGAAGGAAAAAATCGAAGGATATGATGAAATTTTTTATCATATGCTCGGTTGGGATATTACCGATTTTGGATCCGGCGACTTTTATCATATAGGGTTGTTATTGTTTACGTTGAGAAACGGAAATTTGAAGAACCGTGATTGCCCGAAAACGTATGCCGAGAAAGTGATGATCATCAAAGAAGAACAAATCACTCCTTTTCATTTTCATGAATACAAAACCGAAGATATTATCAATCGAGGCGGAGGGAATTTATTGATCCAATTATATAATTCCACTCAAGATGCACAATTTGACGATACCGATATCCTAGTATCCTCGGATGGCAGAAATTATACCGTCAAAGCCGGTTCCATTATTCGATTGAAACCGGGGGAAAGCATTACATTGAAAACGAAGCTTTATCATCAATTTTGGAGTGAAAAATGCACCGGGGTCACTTTGGCCGGTGAAGTATCCATGGTGAACGATGATACAACCGACAATCGGTTTTATATTCCCGCAGGAAGATTCCCCGATATACAAGAAGATGAAGCGCCTGTCTACTTGTTGGCACAGGATTACGTCAAATTTGTCAACAGAAAGAATCCATTGGATACCGGAGGGTTGAATGTATCTTAAAAAAGTGGAAATGAAGGGTTTCAAGTCCTTTGCAGACAACATCACCCTTGATTTTAAAAGATGTATAACGTCCATTATTGGTCCTAACGGAAGCGGAAAAAGTAATATTGCCGATGCCATCCGTTGGGTTTTAGGAGAACAAAGTTTAAAAAATATACGGGGAACCAAATCCCAAGATGTCATATTTGCAGGTACCCAATTTCGTAAAGCGCTTTCTTTTGCCGAAGTCACATTGATATTGGACAATTCTGACCGCGGTTTGGACATGGAATACGATGAAGTCAGCATCACCAGAAGGCTTTATCGTTCAGGAGAAAGTGAATACCTAGTAAACAAGAACAAATGTCGATTAAAGGACGTGGTGAATCTTTTGATGGATACAGGAATCGGTAAGGACGGGTACTCCATTATAGGTCAAGGAAGAGTGGAAGAGCTGCTCAGTAACAAATCGGAAGAGCGGCGAAATATGTTTGACGAAGCAAGCGGTATTATGAAATACAAGGTCAGAAAAGCCGAGGCTTTGAGAAAATTGGAAAAGACCGAGGAAAACCTTGCAAGAATCAATGACATTGTCATTGAAATAAGCTCCGGTCTGGAAACGCTGGAAGAGCAGGCCAAGAAAGCTCGTACATATTTGGATCTCAGGCAAAAGCTAAAGGAATACGAGACGGCGACATATGTTAGATCCATTCAAGATTATCAATTAAAATTAGATCAAATCAATAGTGAAATTTCTTTGGTTACCCATAATATCAGTGATCAAGAAAAGATTGTTGTTGAAAACAATGAAATGATAAAGAAATTCGGTATTCGGCAAGAACAACTCGAAACCGATTTGGAAGATTTGAAAAAGGATACCCACGAAATCGAAGGAGTCATTGCTCAAAAAAACGGTGATATTCGTGTTTGGGAAGAAAAACATAAGAAATATTTGTCATATATAGACAATCTTCGCAAGGAAATCACCACATCCGAAAGCGATGTGGAATCATTGAAGACCAATAAGGTCAAATACAGCGATCGTCTAAAAACCTTACAGTCCAATTTGGAGGAATATGAAGGGAAATTGGTTCTGTTCGAGGAAGAGATGCAATCTTTGCTGACAACGATGAACCAAGAAGAAGTCCGGATAGAAAAAATGAAAATGGAAATGATGGACAAGCTGGATTTGATTACGGATTCCAAAACCGCTATATCAGCTTGTAATTCTGTGGTGGAAAGTTATCAATCCCGTTTGAACAGCATTAACAAGGATGTTTCCATATTGATTCGGGAAAAGGATGCTTTCTTTTTAGAAAAAGAAAGTGCGGAAAGGTTATTGACCGAAACAGAGAAAAATGAAGAAAAACTAAACAAAGAATATCATGAAACCGAGATTGAATATCGTAACTCGAGTGAGAAGTTAAAAAAGATTGAAAGTGAACTCCATGAAACAGGATCATCTTTAAGCACGGAAAAATCTAAATTCAACTTGTTGAATGATATGGAGAAATCCTATGAAGGGTATAATAAAAGCGTCAAAGCCGTCCTTTATGCCAATGATAACCGCTTGCTTGAAAATGTTCGTGTTTATGGAACCGTAGCAGATATTGTCAAGGTGGATGAAAAATATGAGACTGCGGTGGAAATGGCCATCGGAGGAGCCATGCAAAATATCATCACCGAAGATGAGGATGATGCAAAAGCCGTGATACAGTACCTTCGAAAAGGAAATCGCGGGAGAGCGACTATGATGCCGGTGTCCTCCATGAAACCCAGATGGGTGGAAGACAATGTTTTGCATTCCATGAGCAAAATGAAGGGATTTGTGGACACATGCGATCGATTGGTATCCTGTGAAGACCGTTTTTCCAATATTATAAGAAACCTGTTAGGAAGGATTGTGGTAGCGGCAGATTATGATTCAGCTGTTTTGATGGCAAAAGCTTATTCATATACCTATCGGATTGTCACTTTAGACGGTGATATATTACAAACCGGCGGATCCATCACCGGAGGAAGTGTCAATAAAGTCACCACCAGTTTATTGAGCAGAAAACGCTTGTTAAGCGAACTGGAAACCACCATCGTAAAACTGGAAAGCAAATATCGTTCTTTGACCTCCGGTAAACAATCCGTAAGTGAAAATGTTGCCAAGTGCAAAGAAAAGATGGAGCAGCTCAATAAAAACAAGCGGGATATGGAGCTTGAACGCATTAAATATGAAAACAGACTGGAGTCTTTGTTAGAGAAGCTGGAGAGCCATGCTTTCAAAATTGAAAATGCCAAGGATGAAAAAGAACAGTTCAAAAAGGAAATCGAAAAAAATGAAGCGGAATTAAAAGAGCTTCATGAAAAACTATCCGGAATTGAAAAAGAAATCGATGATATTAAACGAGTGATTGTGGAATTCGAAGGACAGAACAAGCATAAGCGTCAAAGAAAAGATGATCTGGTTACGGATATAACCGACTATAAAGTGTCGGTAAGCTCCATTCGGGAAAGTATTGAATCCATCAATAACAATTTGCAAGATTCCGAACGATCGGTACAAGTGTTGTTGAACGGAATCAATCAAAAAAATGAAGAGATTACGAAGAACCAAGAGAAAATCAAGAATGTACAATTGGAACTGACCCAATTGAATAATGACATCAAGGGCTTGACTGAAAAAATGACCGGAGCCAATTTGGCTGTTGTAAAGCTGGATGAAGAAAAAAAGAATATAAAGCTGGAGATCGAAGAGGCTCGAAAAGCGACGGAAACCGGAAACAAAAATATATTGTTGTTCAAAGAAGAGGAAAACAGGTTGAATGTCCGAAGTACAAAAATACAGTCGGATATGGATGCTTTAAAGAGCCGGATGTTTGATGAATATGAAATGACTTTTGCTCAGGCTATGAATATACAAACCCAAACCGAGGAAGACATTTCACCTAAAAAGATATCCGCATTAAAAAATCAGATTAATTCGTTGGGATCTGTCCATGTCGGTGCCATTCAAGAATATACCGAAACAAAATCACGGTATGATTTCCTGACCAAACAGCAAACAGAAATGGAAAATGCAAAAGAAAAGCTTAAGCGTGTTGTTTACGAAATGAACTCTGTTATGAAAACGAAATTTTCGGAAAAGCTAAAGGAAATAAACAAAAATTTCAAAAAGGTTTTCTATGAACTGTTTGATGGCGGTCGTGCTGAGCTTGCATTGGCGGACAATGAGAATATATTGGAAAGCGATATTGAAGTGTTTGTGCAACCACCGGGCAAGAACCTACAGAATATGATGCTGCTATCCGGAGGCGAAAGGTCTTTGTCGGCTATAGCACTGCTTTTTTCCATCATGATGCTAAAGCCTACACCATTTTGCATTTTGGATGAAATTGAAGCAGCTTTGGATGATGTAAATGTTTATCGGTTTATCGATTATTTGAAAACATTGTCCGACAAAACACAATTTATATTGATTACACATAGAAAGGGCACTATGGAAGGATCTGATTTGTTATACGGGGTGACCATGCAAGAGCATGGTGTTTCCCATGTGGTTGCCATAGATGCCGAACAAATTGAAAAAACAGGTTAACGGAGGATAGAATGGGCTTTTTTAAGAAGTTGAAAACAGGACTTTCCAAAACAAAGGAAAACTTATTTGGTAGAATTAATAAGGTCGTAAAGGGGTTTTCAAAAGTAGACGAAGATTTGATGGAAGAGCTGGAGGAAATATTGATTTCTGCAGATGTCGGTGTGGTTACTACCATGGAAATTATGGATGAACTTCGGGATCACATCAAGACAAAGAAAATTAAGGATCCCGAAAAGGTACCTGTTGAATTGATGGAGATTTTAAAAGGATTGTTAACAGAAAAGAAATATATAGACAAACCGGAGCAGGAAAAGCCCAATGTCATTTTGATTACCGGAGTCAACGGTGCCGGTAAAACCACATCCATCGGAAAAATCAGCAGATTGATGACCGAACGGGGGAAAAAGGTGATGATTGCCGCAGGGGACACATTCCGTGCAGCTGCCATCGAACAATTGGAAATCTGGGCAAAAAGAGCGAAAGCGGATTTTATTCACCAACGGGAAGGATCTGATCCTGCTGCGGTCATATATGATGCTATCATGGCTGCAAAAGCAAGAAACGCAGATTATTTGATTTGTGATACCGCCGGTAGACTGCATAATAAAAAGAACTTGATGATGGAAATGAATAAGATTTTCCGGGTGATTATGAAAGAATTGCCGGATAGTCGGGTGGAAACCCTGCTGGTGATTGATGCCACCACCGGACAAAATGCTGTTAACCAAGCGGAGGAGTTTTCTAGATCCATTGGCGTGGATGGAATCATTTTAACCAAATTGGATGGTACCGCCAAAGGTGGAATCATTTTTTCCATATACAAGCAACTGAACATCCCGGTGAAATACATCGGGGTGGGTGAGCAGATCGATGATTTGGAGGATTTTGACGAAGAGATGTTCGTCAATGCGTTGTTCGAATCGGAATAAGGCGGTGCATATGTTAAAGCCTTTTAAGGACATGAAAAATCATGGTAGATTATAAAAAGGAATGGTTGAAAAAGAGCAGTCATAGAAAGATTCTGTTCATTTCGTTTGCATTGTTACTAATCGCTTTGACGGTGGTTGTTTTGAATATTTACTTGCAAGTATTGCAATACGACGAAATAGGTGACTATTCATCTGTCTATTTGAAAAACCTCACTGTTCAAATTCTATGCTGTTTAGTGGCTGGAATCATTTCTTTTGTAGCTTTTTTTCTCTCCGGGTCGTTTGTTATAAAAAACAGCACCCGATATTTTAAAAAGGCCGGTATGGGTTTCGGAAAGTTTCCTGTGATCATTCCTGCAGTTGCTGCAGGTGTGATCACAGCTGTATTAGTGAAAGAAATGTTTTACCGGGAAGCCTTGTTATTTTTTCATTCGGTTTCCTTTGGTACATTGGATCCGATCTTCGGAAAAGATATCGGATACTACATATTTCAAAGACCTTTTCTTGTGGTTGTTCATAATTTCATCTCCAATTTGTGGATTGCCGGGACCATATACACTGTTGCGTATTATTTGGTGGTATTTGCCGTTACCAATACAGAGTTTTCATTCAAGTATTTAAAAATTGATTCGGTGATGACTCACAATATTATAAATGCAGGCGGATTTTTAATTGTTTGGTCGTTCTCATTTCCATTTAAAAAAGAGGACTTTCTGTTTGCGAATGTGGTGGACAGTGTTGGTGCAAGTTTCGTCCATGTAAAGGTTTGGATGCCGTACTATACTGTGATGACATTTGCACTGCCCCTTCTTATTACTTTAGCTTTTTATTTTTACAAAAAGAATAAGATCAAAAAATCCGTAATTACCGCTGCCATAATACCGGTTCTTTGGGCTACCGTGATGGTGATATCATTCATGGTCAAAGGAACGGTGGCAACACCTAATGAACTGGCCATGGAAAACCCTTTTCTCGGATATAACATCAAAATGACTAGACAAGCGTACGGAATTGACAAACTAACGGTCGTGGAGAGCACTGATCCTACAACCTTGACAAAAGAGAATATCGATGAAAATCTTTATACAATCGAAAACTGTCCGGTGTTGGATGAAAATTCGGTATTGGCATTTTACATGCAGCAACAAAACGACGGTTCATATTACACCTATAACGACATTGACATCATTCATACGGATATTAACGGGGAAAAGTCCAATATGTACATTGCCGTCAGAGAATTGAACCATGCAGCCCTTCCGGATAAATCTTATATCAACACCACATACCGATACACTCACGGATCCGGTTTGGTGATGAGCCAATTAAACAAAATCAACGAAAAAGGGGAACCGGAGATCGTTATTTTTAATCAGCCAAAAATATATTACGGAGAGTTATCCCATGATTATGTCGTAGTTAATGCCACTGGAATCAATGAAATCAATATTGACCAAAATCAAGAAAGCCGTTATGAAGGGACAGGAGGAATCCCGTTGACTTTTTGGAATCGGGCTCTTTTTGCATTGGAGTATCGGGATATGAAGCTACTGTCATCCGGTTATGCAAAGAATGCAACGTTGATGACAAACCGACAAATACTTCAAAGAGCACAAATGGTAACTTCTTTTTTGGAGATCGATAAAGACCCCTATCCGGTGATCGACAAAGAAGGTGTAGTCAAGTGGGTTTTAGACGCTTACACTTATTCCGATCAATATCCTTATTCCCAATATGTAAATGGATTCAACTATATCCGACCTTCTGTGAAAATTTTGATTGACGCTTATAATGGTAATGTGAAATATTATGTTGTGGACAGGGAGGATCCCGTTATTAGGACATATATGAATATTTATCCCGATCTATTTGAGGCCGGGTCGTTACCCATCGAATTATCGGATAACATGAAATATCCCCAGACCATCTTTAAAATCCAATCCGACCTATTGAGAAAATATCACCTGTCTGAGGATCAGACGGAATCCTTTTATACGCAAAATGATATATGGGCTGTTGCAAAGACTTCTTTTGACACCGGAACGGCCTATACACCTGCATCGGATAACCGACATGACATGATATCTTATCTATCGGTTGGATGTGGAAAGGAGCATTACGGTGAATTGACCCTTGTCCATTTCCCGAGAAATAGTCGTACATTAGGACCTTATCACGCTGAAATCAATATTAATCGGATAGATTTCTTGTCTGAAAAAATGAATCTGTTGCGCCAAAGCGGTTTTATGGTGTATACAGGAAGTGTTTCATTTGTTCCTATAGAAAACAACATTCTCTATATCGCCCCGGTTTATATCAAAACCCCAGGTGTAGGAGATGTTCCGAAAGTCATGGAATACGTGGCAGGCTATCAATATGAAAATGAATTTGTTTACGGTATTGGGAAAAATCTTTACGACTCTTTGGAGAATATGTTGAATCAAGACCTGAGTGAAGACAGAGAAGATAAAAACAACGCACAAATTCAGGATTTAATGGAACAATTGAATGAATTGAAAAAACAATTAGAGGAATTGCAAGAGTTGATAGAGAACTTATATAATGAAAGTGGACAAGCAGAATAAACCATGATGAAAGGAAGGTGTAATGCCTGGTTTCCAGGCGAAACTATGGAAGATGAAGTTAATAAAATGGTACCGAACGGTGAAGGTCCTGTAACGACAACTGTTGTTGAATCGGAAGATCAATCATCTCATAAAGAGCCTCAAGCCCAAATACAGGATAATGTGTCACCGGAATTGGAAAAGATTCAAAAGACGCAACATGTGAAAAAAAACAAAGGACGCCCGGACCAAAAAGTGACCTATATGAAGGATGAGGGGTTACCCCAGGATATGAAATTAATCGGGCAAGAATACATCAGGGAAGAGTTGAAAAAACCTTTAAGTGTTCTGTTTTATTTCTTTTTACCAATCATCATGATTTTACCTGTGATCAATCTTGTTCTCATATTTACCTGGACTTTCGGTAGATATGTCAATGCCAACTTAAGAAGAATCGGGATTGCATCCATGTTATGGGTGATTTTAATGATCGTGATCACTATATTGTTCGGAGAATCTATCTTTGTGTTTTTCAGCGATTGGTATGAGACAATGTTCGGTTGAAAAATCGCTATAAAAATGTTTTTTAAATAAAAAAATAATTGACATCCGTTCTTGGATACTGTACAATCTGTAAAGTAATTTAGCTTTACAGTTGTTTTTAAAAAAAAAGTAGATATGTTGATGGGATAACCGGGAGTGAGATAGTGAATGGATATGAAAGATGTAGTTCGAATCGGGATATTAATGGATTTATATGAAAATCTATTAACCGAGCGACAAAGAAATGTTTTAAATCTCTATATCAATGAAGATTACTCATTGCTTGAAATATCGGAGTTGACCGGTGTAACCAGACAAGCTGCGCATGATACCATTAAAAAGTCCCTTCGCCAGCTGGAAAAATTCGATTCCAAATTAGGGTTGACCAAGCATAACGAGAGAATAAAGAAAAAGCTAAAAGACATCAAGGAAAAGTTGAATCATGAAGGAGTCAAGTCGGTGGACGGGGAGTTGGATGACTTGATTTCAAATTTGTAATAAAGAAGGACGGTGTTATAATTTGGCGGTATTTGAGGGTTTATCCACAAAATTGCAGGATATCGTAAAAAAACTAAAAGGAAAAGCCAGAGTTACTGAAAAAGATTTGAAAGAAGTCATGCGTGACATTCGAATGGCTTTGTTAGAAGCCGATGTTAACTACAAAGTCGTCAAAGAGTTTACCAATACCGTCACAGAAAGAGCTTTAGGAAGCGATGTGTTGGAAAGTTTGACCCCGGGTCAGCAAGTGATTAAGATTGTCAATGAAGAGATGACATCTCTTTTAGGCGGGACAGTATCCAAATTGACCTATTCTCCCAAACCTCCAACAGTATATATGTTAGTCGGTCTTCAAGGTGCCGGTAAAACTACTGCCTGCGGAAAACTTTCAAACCTTTTGAGAAAAGACGGTAAAAAGCCCTTGATGGTGGCTTGTGACATCTATCGGCCTGCAGCCATCAAGCAACTGCAAGTGGTAGGAAAACAGCTGGACATCCCGGTGTATGCAGAAGAAGATAATAAAAATGCAGTGAATATCGCAAATAACGCCATTAAATATGCTCAAAAGGGCGGATTTGACACGGTACTGGTGGATACAGCCGGACGTTTACATGTGAATGAAGAGCTGATGCAAGAATTACAGGACATTAAATCAAAGGTAAAACCCATGGAAGTTTTACTGGTGGTAGATGCCATGACAGGTCAAGATGCTGTGAATGTGGCTCAATCTTTCAGTGAAGAAGTGGGGATCGACGGAGTAATACTGACCAAATTGGATGGTGATACACGTGGCGGAGCAGCATTAACTGTAAAATCAGTCACAGGAAAGCCCATAAAATTTGCATCCGTCGGTGAAAAACTCAATGATATCGAGCCTTTTTATCCGGATCGAATGGCATCTAGGATATTGGGCATGGGGGATGTATTGAGTCTAATCGAAAAGGCTCAAGAATCCTTTGATGAGCAAAAAGCATTGGAACTTGAAAAGAAAATAAGAGCCAAGGGTTTTGACTTAAACGATTTTTTAGATCAAATGGAAGAGATGAAAAAAATGGGTCCATTGGATCAACTGTTGGGGATGATCCCCGGTATGAATGCCAAAGCTTTGCAGGGATTGTCTGTGGACGAAAAAAAGTTGGATCGGATTAAGGCGATCATTCGGTCTATGACTATGAAAGAGCGGAGTAATCCGAATATCATCGATGCAAGCCGTAAAAAAAGAATTGCCTCTGGAAGTGGAACCGGTGTGCAGGATGTGAACAGACTTTTAAAAGATTTTGAACAGATTAATAAAATGATGAAAATGATGAATCAAAAAGGTAAAAAGGGGTTTAAAGGCATGAAGAACATGCAGTTTCCCTTTTAACATATAAACCAATAACTTTATAGTAAAAAATTTAAGGAGGTGTACCAAATGGCAGTAAAAATCAGATTAAAAAGAGTAGGTGCGAAAAAGAAACCTTTTTACAGAATAGTTGTAGCTGACTCTAAAAGTGCAAGAGACAGTAAAGCCATAGAAGAATTAGGTTCATACAATCCGAAAGCTACGGAAAATGCAGTCATTCTTGATGTAGAAAAGGCTGCTCAGTGGATCAAGAACGGAGCACAACCCACTGATACCGTGCGTTCATTATTGAAAAATGCCGGAGTTATCCCGTCTGAATCCAATGCGGATAAAACGGTTGCGGCTGAGCCGGTTGAATAACCCAATCCAACAAAACGAATAGTTATTTTATATTTTTCACATATTATATAGTGTAGATTAGAATAACAACCGGAGGTAAATAGTCATGAAAGAATTGCTTGAGACAATAGCAAAAGCACTGGTAGATTATCCTGAACAAGTATCCGTTAACGAGGTTGTCGGTGAAAAATCAATAATTTTAGAGTTAAGTGTTACGGAAGAAGATATGGGTAAAGTGATAGGCAAGCAAGGTAGAATTGCCAAAGCAATCAGAACAGTAGTGAAAGCTGCTGCAGTAAAAGATAATAAAAGGGTGGTCGTTGAGATTATCCAATAAAAACGGTATTGACGGAAAGCTTGCTTTCCGTTTTTTCGTATGTTGACACAGCTATTACATTAGAATGCGGTTATCAATTTCTAAAATCAACTCAAGAAAAGGTTTATTTATTTTATTGCAACACCAATCTAGAGCAACTGTGTTATAAAAGAAACTTTGAATATGTCATTTCCAATAATGTGTGCAATTTTTTTCTTCTCAATTTTTCTGTCTCGAAAAAGCTGGCCTGTGAATCATTAGCTATGTATATATGATTAGCCATATGGAATAATAAATGGTATATATCTTTTATTATTAGATATAACGTAAAAAGAGGAAATCTGAGCAAAAACAGTTCATAAGATACAAAACAAGACCCATTATCAGTAGGCTTTTATTATGGATAAAAAAAGCATTTTAGAAGACAGATATTCTGATGTATCTATCGAAAAAGAGGAGGAAGAACATGGGGCAAGGGAAATTCATTGCATTGAGGCATCAAATGTAAATTTATTGGGGGTGTAAATTTGGATACTACAGTAGCTGTTGGGAAAAGTGTTATTAGAATAGATGCCTTGGATAAGGTTTCCGGTAGAGTAAAGTATAATAGTGATGTTATTATCCCCGGGATTTTACACGCAAAAATGGTCATAAGCCAGTATGCCCATGCTAAAATCAAGAACATTGATATTTCGCAAGCAACCAAGGCACCCGGTGTCCGGTCGATAATAACAGGTGAATATGCTCAAGGTGTTCTTACAGGAACATTTGTAGAAGACCGACCTCCACTCGCAGTTGAAAAAGTAAGGTATTTTGGAGAACCGGTTGCGGTTGTGGTCGCCGATAGCGAGCTTGAAGCACAACGGGCTATAAATATGATCAAAGTTGAATATGAACCTCTCCCGGTTTTAAACTCACCAGGTGATGCAATAAGACCGGATGCTGCATTGATCCATGAGGGTTTGGGGAATTATAGACGGGTAAAAGAATGCTTTCCGGCTCCAAACACGAATATTGCCAACCATGTTAAAATCAGAAAGGGAGACATGTCAAAGGGGTGGGCAGAAAGTGAAGTTATTGTGGAAGAAAGCTTTTTCCTCCCACAGTCAGATCATATAGCTATGGAGACGCGCTCAGTCCGGGCAGAGATAAAGCCGGATGGACATGTTATCATCCATACTCCATCTCAAGCTCCTTATATCATAAGAAAAAAATTAAGTCGACATTTTGGAATTGATGTAGGAAAAATCACTGTGCATACACCGATGGTAGGCGGTGCCTTTGGCGGAAAGGCTGCTGTACAGCTTGAAATGGTTGCTTATCTCGCCTCAAAGGCAGTTGGAGGGAAAGAGATTATAATGGTGAATTCCAGGGAGGAAGATATGATAAGCTCCCCCTGCCGTATAGGACTTGAGGCTAAAGTAAAGCTCGGAGCTACAAAAGAGGGCAAACTCAAAGTAGCGGAAATTACTTATTTAGTTGATTGCGGAGCATATTCGGATATGGGCGCTGTTATTACCAAATCAATTGCATCGGACTGTACAGGCCCGTATGATATTGAAAATGTATGGTGTGACTCCATGTGTGTCTATACAAATCATCCTTATGTGACATCTTTTAGGGGTTTTGGGCATTCAGAATATACGGTTGTTATTGAGAGGACAATAGATAAATTAGCTTGCACCCTTGGAATGGATCAATTGGAGTTAAGGCTTAAAAATGCTATTGTTCCTGGAAATACCACCCCCACACAATCGGAACTAACCAAAAGTAACATTGGGAATCTCCATGAGTGCATAGAGAGATTAAAGACTCTAATAAGATGGGATGAAGGCCAAAGAGTTGAAATCGGAAATAACAAAATAAGGGCCAAAGGGGTAGCTTGCTTCTGGAAAACCTCAAGTACTCCACCTGATGCTGTGTCGGGTGCTATTATTACATTTACGCCTGATGGATATGCCAACCTCAATATTGGGGCTGTTGAACTTGGTCAGGGATCGAAAACGGTTTTGGCGCAGATACTGGCTGAAAAACTGAAGATTGATATAAACAGGATTAATGTTTCCATGGAGGTAAATACTCAGGATCACCCTGAGCACTGGAAAACAGTTGCGAGCGGTACAAGCTATATGGTAGGCAATGCTATTGTTGCAGCTGCAGATGATGCTATCCGGCAAATAAAGGACATTTCTGCTATCGTTTTAAGGTGCTCTCCCGAAGATCTTGAGGTTGCAGACGGTAAGGCATTTTTAAGGAGTAATCCACAAAAATATATTGATATAACAGAAGTGATCCATGGTTATAAATATCCCAATGGAAATTCAATAGGCGGACAGGTAATCGGGTGCGGTAGTTTTATTATGAAGCATTTAACCGGCATGGATAAAGAGACGGGGAAAGGCGATCCGGGTCCGCTCTGGACGGTAGGAGCTCAAGCTGTTGAGGTGGAGTTTGACACAAAAGATTATACTTACAAGATAATAAAAGCTGCCTCAGTGATTGATGCCGGTAAAATTATTAATCCTATGACTGCAAAAGGGGTAACTATGGGTGGAATGTCCATGGGGTTAAGTCTGGCAAGTAGAGAGAGTTTTCTGTTTAATGAAAAAGGGATTGTATTAAACCCCAACTTGCGCACTTATAAAGCAATCCGTTTTGGACAAAACCCGGAGTACCTGGTAGAATTTGTTGAGACACCGGAAGCAGACGGGCCTTATGGTGCTCGTGGGCTCGGAGAACATGGCCTTATTGGTATGCCGGCAGCTTTAATAAACAGTTTGTCATCAGCCGTTCAAGCTGATTTGAATAAGCTGCCGTTAACACCGGAACTTATATGGAGGACTAAGACAGGAGGATAGTAATGATATCTTTTGATTTTGATTACTACAGGCCTGATTCAATAAAAGAGGCTGTAGATATCTATGATAATTTAGCCGGACAAGGCAAGACCGCAATATATTATGCCGGAGGAACAGAAATTATCAGTTATGCAAGAGTGAACCGGATACACTTTGATGCGGTAATTGATATTAAGAATATTCCGGAATGCAACCTGTTCGGATTCCAAAATGATAAGCTTGTAATCGGTGCTGCCGTGACACTGACCGGGATTTCTGATTCCGGCTATTTTCCGCTTTTAGGCGAATGTTGCCGAAGGTCTGCCGACCATACGGCACGGGATAAGATAACTTTAGGCGGCAATATCTGCGGTAGAACACCATATAAGGAAGCAATACTTCCTCTTTTGCTATCAGACAGTGAGGTTGTAATTGCCGGGATGGACGGTTTAAGATCGTTACCCATCACACAAGTTTTCAATGGGGAACTGCAGCTTGGCGGCGGTGAATTTTTTGTGCAGATAATCATTGATAGAAGTTATACTGCGATTCCTTTTGCAAGTGCAAAAAAGACGAAGCAGGAAAAGGTAGACTATCCATTGGTCACTATAGCAATGGTTAAGAAAGATAACCGGATAAGGGCAGCATTCAGCGGGCTTTGTTCCTCGTATTATAAAGTAGTAGTGTTTATAGTCCCTCTCCAAGGACTGTATGCTA